>JAHLWJ010000084.1 GCA_019057975.1 Promethearchaeota archaeon
TGATATTTAATAATTTATTTAATTTATTAATACAAATTAAATTATAGATTTAATATATTAAGAATTTAAATATTTTTACATAAACTTAACCAGAATTTTAATCGTTCTAAACCTGATTTATACATTATTGTGGCATATAAAAGTTTTAAATCTAGTAAACCGAAAAAATGTAAATCTTTTGACTCTCAATTATCTTTTTTGAATTTCTTTATATTCTATCAAAGTAGGAAAATAATCAAGATTCAAATGGGGGAAGTACATGGCTTCAGCATATTCTTTTTGAAATTCTTCTTTAACTGCTATTTCTATATATTGAATTCTGTTTAACAATTGTTCTGCTTTATTTCTTAAATCTTTATTTAACAAGCAATATTGAGCTCCAATTCCCGCAGCATTACCAATCTGAAATATTTTTTCATTAGGTATGTCAGGAATCATTCCAATAAATTTTGCATTTTCTGAATTGATATAGTTCCCAAAAGCTCCAGCTAGAAATACTTGTTTGATTTTTAAGCTTTCACGACCCATGTTTTGTAAAATAAGTCTTGTTCCAGAAAAAAATGCTGCTTTTGCCATTTGAATTTGTCTAATGTCATTTTGAGTTATAGTTATATCTTTTCCTATTGACGTTTCGTCTTTATTAACAATAATAAACTTAAAAGATTTATCAGTTTTTATCAATCTCTCATGATTGACAAGGTCTTTATTGAAGTTACCACTCCTCGTGAGAATTTTAGATTTTAACATCTCTGCTACCGCATCTATTAAACCAGATCCACAGATCCCTATCGGTTTTTTATTCCTTATTGTTGAAAAAGAAACGTCTAGATTATTAGGATCAATTTTTAGTGAATCAATTGCGCCAGCAGCAGCTCTCATACCATCACTGATATGAGCACCTTCTAATGCTGAACCAGCAGCGCACGAACCAACAGCTAAAACTTTCCGGTTTCCTATGATAATCTCTCCATTAGTTCCAATATCAATTGCTAAAGTGAGATCTTTTTCTTTATATATATTTGAAGAAAGAATTACTCCTATGGTATCAGCTCCAACAAACCCAGATATAACTGGAGCAGTATAAACTATACCGTTTTTAGAAATATTAAGCTTTAAATCTTTAGCTGGTATATTTAATCCCTTTTGAATAACAGGAACAAAGGGACTTAATCCTATATTAGTAGGATCTAATCCTAAAAATATATGATGCATAACGGAATTCCCAACAATGCTAGCTTCATAAACTCGAGATGGATTAATATTAGCTTTAGAACATGTTTTCAAAAGTATTTCATTTAAATCTTTTATTACTACGGAATTCAATACATCAAGGTTTTTTCTATCACTCTTTATAAAAGTTATTCTGGTGATAACATCTTCTCCATAAGCTGTTTGGCTGTTTAAACTAGAATCTAATGCATATACTTTTCCGCTATTAAGATTTATTAAATAACCGACTACAGTTGTAGTTCCTATGTCAAAGGCTATTCCATAATTGTCCTCAACAGTATTACCGGGTTCACAAGCTATTATAGTTTTATTATTCCATAAAGTAATGGTAATTTTATGTTTTTTTTCTCTTAAAATATTTGGCAAATCGTTTAATAAATCTAAACTGATATCAAATTGAATATTTCTACTAAAATTTTTATTCGTAGAAATAAGTTTCTTAATAATCCTTTCAAAATCAGCTTGAGGTTCTTCTAAGGAGGCTGCATCAACATCAAGATAGTATTTCTTAACTGCAGGAAGTAACTTTACTCCCTTTCCAACTCCCGCAGTGAGAATATTAAAATCTTCCAACATTAACTCATTCGGTAAAAATATCCGAAATTTAGATGATTCAATTTTTTCTAATGATTGGAGTTTATTTATATCTATTCTTGCTTGACATGCTAACCGCCAACCATTTTCTAAATCAATTTGATCTAAGAATTTTCTCTCAGCACTGGTTGGTAGGTTAAAAAATTCTTTGCCTTTTTGAATTAATAACCTACATTTTCCACAAGTACCTAAACCACCACATATAGATCTGATTGGAACACTTAAATCTGAAAGTAGATCATACAGTGGTTTATCACTTGTTAATATCAACCTCCTTGAAATTGGTTCAATATCAATAATGATATTTTTATTTTTAAAATCCATATCCTATTTTTATAAATAATTTATATTTTTTCTCAAAATCTGAGTTCAATCTTCTTGTAAATTAGATAAAAATTAACGTATTCAGTAATTTAGTTAAGATAATTATAACAATATAAAAAATTTAATTACTTAGTTGTGATAATTTAAAGTAAGAAAATTAATTGTTATTTTTTAATTCAAATTACGATTAAACAGGTTTTTTTAAAATGCAAAATCCAGAAGATTTAGCTCAAGAAGCTTTAGAATTTTTAGAAATTGCTCAAAAGTTTGAAGAAGAAAAAAATGCAGAAGAAGCAATCTCAAATTACCAAAAAGCAGTGGAATTTCTGAAAAAAAGCGGATATTTAATGCATAGAATTAATGACATATATGAAAGAATAGAGGAATTAAAAGATTTCATAAAACAGAAAAGGTTATATCAACAGACTCAAATTAAGACTCAAGTAGAACAACTCCAAGACCAAGCATTTGCCTTATTAGAAGGGGCTAAAAAATTAGAATCTGATGGTTTTTTTGAAGACTCTATTCAACAATATATTTCAGCGATTAATTTATTAAATCAATCTGGATGGTCTGAAACTCAGTTAGAAAACTTAAGATTAAAAATAAAAGATCTTTCCGATACCTTAAAAAAGGAACAAGATATTCCTCAAAGACAACAAAAAGAACTGACTCCTCCTGAGGTATATCTACAAAAAATAGAAGATAGAAAACCTGAAGTTGTTGGTATGTTTGGGGAAACAGCAAGTAGAGAAAAAGCAGAATCTATAGCCCGATATAGATCTAGGAAGATGCAAGAGGAAGAAACACAAAATCATGCGTTTGCTCATATAGATAAAGCCAAAGAATTTGAAAAAGAAAGAAAATTCGATAAGGCAATAATGAATTATGAAAGCGCCATAGATTTATTAAATTCTATAGGGTGGGATGAACAAACTCAAAAAATTAAGGTTATTATTGAGAAACTTAAGAAAGACAAACAACAATTTGAAGACTTTCAACAAAAACAAGCTAGCATTGAAACAATAGGTAAAACAACAAGAGAAAAATCAATTGAAAAATCAGAAACAGAATTGGAAAAAGCTAAACTAATTGAATTTGAAGAAAAAAAGAAGAGAGAAGAAACTATTCAAGCAAGTGCGTTTAACATAATAGATATTGGAAAAAGATTCGAAAGGGAGAAAGATTATGAAAATGCCATTCAAAAATTTGAACAAGCCGTTGATTTATTCAAATCAATAGAATGGGATTCATATATTCAGCCTGTTATTAATTTAATAGAAGACATTAAAGTAAGGAAAGAAAGAGAACAAAGAGTAAAGCAATTAAAAGAAAAACGACAAAAAGATATCACAATTATTCAAAAATCTATATATAGAAAGCAACAGGAACAAATTTTTCAATCAGCAAAGGAATTGGATTTACGAAGACGACAATTTGAAGAAAAAAGAGAAGATGAAACAAAGAAGGAAAAACACTTTTTCACAATTTTAAGTAATGCAGATGGCATTTTACAGTCAAGAAATTATGAAGAGGCGATTAATGAATATCAGAATGCTTTAAAACTTATAGGAGAATTGGGTCCTGGTTGGGAAACATATGTTTCTAACATTAATAATACCATATCAAATATACAAAAGATAAAAAATTCCCAACTAAAGAAAGAATATGAAGTTCAACAGAAACTAGAAATAAGAGAAATTAAGGAATTAGAGTTTCAAAAGCAAATTGCTAATCAATTAGATAAAGAGCGAAAGCATTTAAAACAAAAAGAAATTGTATTAAAAGATAAAGAAAAAGAAATAATATATTTAGAACAGCGTAAAAATGTAGCATTTGATTCTTTAGATTCAGCTATGAATTATATAAAACAAGGGGATTATGATAATGCGATAATAGCTTATCAAAATGCAGGTAATATATTTGCTGAAATTCAATGGAAGGATGAAATTCCTATAATAGAAAAGTCTATACTAAAAGTTGAAGAACTACGAAAAAACCAAAAAATTCTAAAACAAAAAAGAATGCAAGAAACGTTGGAAAGACAGAAAGAAGATGATGCATTCCAAAAACAGATTTCTCAATATTTAAAACAAGAACGTGAAAAATTAAAGAAAGGAGAAATTGAATTAAAAAAACGTGAGGAAGAACTAAAATATCGTGAAGAAAGAAGAGAAGCAGGATTTAAATTGCTTGAGCAAGCTCAAGATGAAGTAACCAAAGGAAATTTTGATAAAGCTATTGAGATACTTCATTATGCCACAAACTTCTTCGCTGAAGCTCAATGGCAAAATGAAATTAGTTTAATTCAAGATTCAATAATTGAAATTGAAAATAAAAAAAGAGAAGCAGAAATACAAGAGCAGATAAAATTACAAACAAAATTGGAAAGAGAGAAGCAAGACAAAGCTTTTCAAAAGTTGGTAACATATGAGATAAAATCACGTCAAGAAAAACTAAAAAAACAAGAGATTACCATTAGGGAACGCGAAAAAGAAATCGCATTTCGTGAAAAGAAGAAAGAAGAAGCGTTTAGTTTACTAAATGAAGCGCAAAAATTAGTATCTGTTAATAACTATGATGCTGTTCTTGAAATTTATTATAGAGTATTAAACTTGTTTGCCCAAATTCAATGGAAAGAAGAAATTTCAATATTAAAAGAAACAATACAAGATATAGAGGAAAAGAGGAGGCAAGAAATACTTTTTAAACAGAAACAATTACAAATAGCTATTAAAAAAGAAGTAGATGATAAAACTTTTATCGAAAAAATTAAATATCAGAGAGAAAGAGAAAAACAAGATGCTCTTACAGATTTAGAATTTATTGAAAAGCAAAAGAAGATTTCTGCTCAGAATTTAACTCAACAACAGGAAGCTTTTAAAATGATTGAAGGAGGAGAAAATCTACTTCAAGTTGAGAAATATGATGAGGCTGCAAAAAATTATCGGAAAGCAATAGATATATTAAAAGCGATTGGTTGGGGTACGGCTTATTTGAAATTATTAAACGAAACAATATTCACGATACAATCTAGAAAATTAGAAAAAGAAAAAGCGACCCAAATTGAATTTGAATTAAATTTAAAACATCAAAAAGAAGAAGAACAATTTCAAAAGAAAATTTCTGGATATCTGAAAACAGAACAAGAGCGAATTAAAGCAAAACAAATACAATTTCAAAAACGCGAAGAAATGTTAGATATTATGGAAACACGTAAATCAGAAGCTTATAGTATGATGGATAAAGCAGAGAATTTATTAGACCAAGGTCAATATAACGAATCAATAGAAAACTACAGGCAAGCTGAATTAAATTTAAATGAAATTGGTTTTCCAACTGAACTTATTAGAGAAACTATTCAAAAGATTCAAGAAAAAAGAAGAGAGGAAGAATTAAATAAATTTAAAGAATTAGAGATGAGTCTCAGAAAAGAACAAGAAGATTTGGCATTTCAACAACAAATTTCTGAAAAAGTAAGACTGGAACAGGAAAAAATGAGAGAAAAGCAGGAGAAACTAAAGAAACAGGAAGAAATTAGGTTATTAACTGAAAAGAAAGAAGAAAATGCATTTAATATATTAGAAAAAGCACAAACCAACATTGCTAAGGGAGAATTTGATAAAGCAATTGTTTTATATCAAGAAGCATCTGAGATTTTTACAGAAATTCATTGGGATGATGAAATTAAGTTAATTCAGAACTCAATCAGAGATGTTGAGAATAAAAAGCGTGAAGCTGAATTGAAAAAACAGAGAGATTTAGAAGAAGCTTTAGAACATGAAAAACTTGAAAACGCGTTTCAAGAACAAATCGTAATAGAAATAACAAGTCAAAGAGAACAAATAAAACAAAGAGAAATTGTCCTCAGAAAAAAAGAAAAAGAAATTGCTTATCGCGAGGAACAAAAGGAAATAGCCTTCAATTTATTAGATGAAGCCCAAATTGTTCTCTCACAAGGAAAATATGATAACGCACTCAAATTATATAATAATGTTGCTAATATATTTGCTCAAATTCAATGGGTTGATGAGATTCCTATAATTCAAGAAGCAATAAATGATATCAAGAAGATAAAAAGAGAAAAAGAGATCATACAACAAAGAGAATTAGAAAAAGCAATAGAAGATGAAAAAAGTAATTATGCTTTTCTGGAGCAAATTAAAGTTCATAAAGAACGAGAAAAAGCATTGGCAATGAGGGAACTGGAATCAATAACAATACAAAAAAAAGCAACAACACATAATTTAATAAAACAGCAAGAAGCATTTAAACAAATTGAAGATGGGGATGAATTACTTAAACAAAATAATTTTGAAAACGCCTTAAACAAGTATAATGAAGCTATTACGATTTTAACCGAAATTGGGTGGACTGGGGCTTATTTAAAATTATTAGATGACACTATTAGTACAATTAAGAGTAGGAAAAGAGAATTAGAAGAAGCCAAAAGATTAAAACAGCAATTATCTATTAGACAACTAAAAGAAGAGGAAGAATTCCAGAAAAAGGTTTTCGAATCTATTCAGAGTGAAAAAGAGAGATTAAAAGAAAAAAAAATCCAAATTCAAAAACAAGAGGAATTACGAAAATTACTGGAAAAAAGAAAGTCAGAAGCATTTGAATTAATGCATGATGCTGAAAAAATTTTAAGTAAAGGTCAATATGAGCAAGCGATTGAAAAGTATCGTCAAGCAGAATTAATACTATATGAAATCGGATTTCCTACTGGAGCAGTTAAGGAAATGATAAACAAAATTCAAGCGAAGAACAGAGAAGAAATCATTTCAAAGCAGAAAGATTTTGAGAATATGCTACTCAAAGAAAGCGAAGAACTTCAGTTTCAGAGAAAAATTGCTGAAAGTATACAAATAAATGAAATGAAGATGAAAACTAACCAGAAAGAATTTGAAAGACAAAGGGAATATTATGAGTACATGGAGAAAAGAAAGAATGAAGCTTTTGAACTCCTTGAAGAAGCAGAAATCTATATGAATCAAGCTCAATATGATAAATCTCTTGAATATTATCGTTCTGCTGAAATTTTACTAAATGAAATAGCCTTTCCAACTGAAGCTATTCGAGAAATGATTCAAAAAGTTCAAGAAAAGAAAAAAGTGCATCAACTACAGAAACAAAAAGATCTAGAGCTAAAACTTCTAAAGGAAAGGGAAGAATGGGAGTTTCAACACAACATTACCGAACAATTTAAAGAAGAAACAAAAAGATTACAAGTAAAACAAGTACAAATTGAGGAAATGGAAAATTTGAAAGCGAAACTTGAAAATAGAAAACAAGATGCTTTTAAGATTTTGGATGATGCAGAGGATTCATTAAAAATATTTGAATATGCGAAGGCTATTGAAAGTTACAGAAGAGCAGAATTAATTTTAAATGAATTGCATTTCCCGACGGATTCGATTAAGAGTATGGTAATGAAAGTTAGACAAATAATAAAACAAAAGGAAGAAATACAAGAATTACAATTTCAAAGAGAACTAGAAAAAGTACAGGAAGAAAAAGATTTACAATTGCTTATTGAAGAAAGGCAAAGACAAGAAAGAGAAAAGAAAAAAGCCCAACTATTAGCACTTCAAGAAAGAGAAAGAATCATTCAAGAACAAATGAGTATAAGAGAATCTGCTTATTCTATGTTAGAAGAAGCAGGGAAGTTTCTGAAACAATTAATCCCAGACTATAATAAAGCTATATCTTTATATATTCAATCTAAGAATCTTTTAGCAGAACATATAGGATGGGAACTTGAAATAAATAATTTGAATACTTTGATCAAGGATTTACAGCAAGAACAGGTTAATTATCAAGAAAAGAAACGACTAGAAGAACAAACGCGAATCCAAAGACAGAAAGAATATGAAATATTCCAAGAAGAAGTTAAAACAAGAAGATTAGAACAAGAAAAGCTAAAAAGAGAACAAGAAAGGCAATATAGGGAGTTAATTCTAAGCAAACGTAGAACGGATGAAATTAAAGATGAAGGATTAAAATTAATAGATGAAGGTAAAAAGTGGGGGGCATATCATGACTTTAAGAGAGCATATCAAAATTTTGAGATGGCAAAAGAAAAGTTTAAGGATATTGGTTGGCTTGAAGAAACAAAATATATAGAAATTGAAATAAAAAATACGAAAGCTCTTGAAAAAAGAGTTGAAGACGAGGAATTAAAAATCCAAAATCTTCAAGATCAATTAGAGAAGCAGAGAGTATTAGAAGAAAGTCGCAGAAAAGCAGAAGAAGCGCAATTGAGAGGAACTATTGGAGAAGTTAGTAATCTAGCTAATGAAGTAATTAATTTAATTGAAGAAAGGAGAAAGCAACAAGAAATAACAGACGCTCAGAAAAAAGAGGAGATAAAGTATGAGGCAAAAGAATTTAGACGAATGATGGGAGATATAATAAAAATAAAACAAGAGCTTACTGAAGAATTAAAGACAAAAGAATTTGAAAAACGAGATTTCCAAGAAAAATTACAAAGGGCTAAAGAGAGAGAAGAAGTAGATAATTTAAAAAGGTTAATTAAAGAAGCTGGGAAAAAGGAAAAAAAATAATAACCGATTTTATTGTCTAATAACATTCAAATTTTAGATATTGTTATTTCCTTATACTTAAACTAATCAACTGAAAGAGTTTATATTTAGATGATTAAATTATAATAGTATATTCGTAAAAAATGAGGATATTTGGAATGACTGAAAAAATTGAGGATGTTGTTAAGGCACGTATGTATGCTAGACAACAGCTTATTGACGGATGGGATCAAGACATCATAAATGAAGGATGTATTATAATCATCGGAGTAGGCGCGTTAAGAATATTATAATTAATAAATTTCGCGAATGGCTGTGAAATCGCTAAAGATTTCGCTCTGATGGGTATAGGTAAGTTAATATTAGTTGATCTTGATACAATTGAAACGTCTAACTTGTCTCGTCAAATGCTATTTAGACCTGGAGATGAGGGACGCCCAAAAGCAGAAGTCGCAGCTGAACGACTAAAAGAAATGAATCCGTATTTAGATATTGATTTTTTCTTTGAAAAACTTCAAAAGTTACCAATGTCTGTATATGAAGAATCAGACGTAGTTGTCGCTGCTTTAGATAACTTTAATGCAAGATTAGATTTGAACAAAATTTGCCTTAGAATGAAAAAACCCATGGTTGAGGGAGGTACAGTAGGTTTTGAAGGACATGTACAAATCGTAATTCCTGAAGGTACAGGATTAAGATATAAAAATAAAAAAAATGAAATTGAAAATTTAGTAGAAGCAAGACTTTGGGAAATAACGGATACTGAATATCCTGATTATTATAGGGCTCAAAGAGAAATTGAATTATTAGAAGAAGAAATTGAACGAATAAAGAATGCAAGAATCAATCCTATAGTCAATAAAATTCATCGAGAAATAGAACTGGTATTTGATTGGAAATATGCACCTGAACTTCTAGACCAAACACCATGTTATAGATGTTTAGTTCCAATTCCTCCTGCTGATGATAAATTAGTAGCTGCGTGCACTTTAAAAGGGTTACCCCGTAATAGAAATCATTGTGTTATCAAAGCTGAAGTCGAATTTGAAAAAAAATATGGTCATAAGCCAGATCTTAATTTAAATGATGAGGTACTTAAGTTAAAAGAAATTGCCCAAATAGAGTTAGAAAAATTAAGAGAACGAGTGTTTGATGAGAATGTTCCTTTAGAAGAGAGGGATTCTTTAACCAAAGAACAAATTGAAGATTGGAAAAAAAATATTAGAGAAACATTCGGATCGGATTATAAATTTGAGGAAATTGAAAATATTTTAGGAAACAAAATAGCTGCGATACAAACTGTTAGCTCTGTTATCGCTAGCGTTCAATCTCAAGAAGCATTAAAACTGTTGTTCAGAGTTAATGGAAGAAATATTGGAGCCCCAATGGATCCTCCGTATGTCAATTATAATGGTATCTATGGTCAATTTGATCACCTAAATATCTTGAAAAGTGATGATTGTCTTGCTTGCGGAAAAATAGAAGGGGAAGAGAATGTTCAAATTGTAGTTCCATTTGATGCGAATGTAGGTTATATATTTGAAGCAATGGAAATTTCAGGACATGTATTAGATTCAGAATTATGGATGATTACTAATCCTATGACTAAAGAAATTTATTGGAATCCTTATATGCCCTCATTGAAAGACCCAGATGTAAAACTGACTTCTCTAAAAATAAAGAGCAATGATATAATTACACTGAGTCCGTTAGGAAAGGCATTAGCAGAATCAGAAATCAAAAAGTTTAATGTCGTAATTGCTTTTATGTAGAATTTATTTCTTATATTTCTTTACAGATTTCTTTTTATTTACTAAATTTATTAAATCATCTATTAAGTATGCATCAATTCCAGCATTTTCTCCTGTTGAAAGGTCATTTTCTAAATCTCCGAAATATACCATTTCTTCTTTTTTTATCTTGAAATGATTTTGAATTTTGATAAGACCCTCTGGAGCTGGTTTCCATTTCCTCACATCTTCCCTACCTATAATAAGTTCTATTTTATCACGTATGTTAGCTAATTCTAAAGCCTGGATTATTGTATCTCTAGTATTAAGTGATAGAATTGCAAATTTAGCATCATTTTTTACACCAAAGAAATCCTTGTTTTTTATGAAAAAAATTATCTCCTCTATTAGCTGGGTATTTCTTATATTTTCTAGCTCATAATGTCGTATTACGCCAAAGAAATTCTCTAAAATATTTTCGTCATTTTTCTCTACTATTTTTTCTAAACACATTGAAACCCTTTTAACATCACATTGTTCTTTATATATTTCTCTATATCTCTTAACTAAATTATCTTTTAAAGCCCTCCAATCCACGGTTAAATTAACGATAGTACCATCAAGATCAAAAATTATAACTTTCTTTTCTGTAAATGAGATATTGTTCATGACTTTTCTCCTAAGAATTCAGAACTTTTTATATTTGCCTATAAAACAGTATTTGGTACCCAACTTTATGAAAAGGACATTTCTCGATACAAACAGAACATCCAGTAGTTTCATAGAAATATTCAAAACATTTTTCACTATCTATTCGTGTTATTGTCCCATTTTCATTAACAACAGGTTCATCCAAAATAGCATTGACAGGACAAAAACTAATGCACCTTCTACATTTCTCACAAAACTTAGAAATATCAAATTCTTCATGCTTATTTTCTGGAAGTGGCCCTGCATTTATTGAGATCAATGATAATCTTTGTCTTGGTCCAAATTTCTTTGTGATCAAGAGCCCCTGACTTCCTATTTCCCCCATATTCGCCTTAACTGCCATGGCAGGATAAAGAATAGGCCCTCCTAATGGATGACAAGCAATTACCCTATACCCTTTAGAACGAATGAAATCTGCAAGTTGATTTGTAGCCTCTCCTAATTCTGCATATATCCTTAAAGATTCTATACCCGCAGGAGGATTAGGGGCAGTATTAATGGCATCATAATCCATTTCCATCCCAAATACAATTCCATTTTCATATAATAACTCAATACCACCTACATGATCATTCTCAAAAATTAGATTTTCATCAATAGGAGCAAAACCAATAAGATCGATTCCTAATGATTTAGCCCTCCGAATAATTTCATCCCACAATTCTTCTGGGGCTGTTTTTATTTCTTGAGGCAGGTCTTTAATCTCATTTTTATAATCTCTTCTAGCTTTTTTAATCCCATTAAACATTTTTGGGATTATTTTTGAAGCGTCTTCTGCCAAGTACTCCTGAAATGAAGAAATCTTAAATTTTGTGTTATCTATAAACTTCGCTTTTAACCCTTTTGATTTTTTAATCAATCAAACCACTATTAGATTAAGTATTTAGGTTAATCCATTTATCATTTTAAATATTTGGATTATCATTTTAAGAAAAATTCCATAAAATTATCTCAATAAATAATACTGAAAAATTAAAATACAACATCTTTTAATTAATCATTTCATCGATTGTGTCCTGAAGGGAAGGCAGGAAAATCCAGACTTTAACGATGGTAAGAGAGCAGTAGAATTTGTCTTGGAAGCATACTCAAAATCGAATTCGGACTTAGGAAAGACAGAAATATATATTAATTCACTTAATACTTATTATAAGATAAGAAAAGATGTCTAAATAGATGAGGTCTTAATGTTCTTCTTCTAAATAGTCGAAATCTTAAAAAATAAAAATAGAATATAAAAAATGGTTAAGCTCCTTTAGTCCATAGCGTAGCGTTTTGTCCAATTTTGGGCCTTTACATTGAATTTCTTCTGAGCTCTAAAGTATTGCTCTCCTGCTTCGTGATTCAATGGATCTCCTGGATTAAAGAAAGGAGGCTCAACATGCATCATGCCCTTAAGAGCTTCGATGATATTAGTTAATGTTTTACTTGGTGTCCATCCGCTTGCTCCTGTTGATGCATCTACTTTTCCAACTAAATCTGGATTAATTAAATCTAAACAAATGTTAAGTTTTCCAGGTGGAATAGAACTGTCAATATTAGGATGCCACATTAGAGTAACGGCATAAGCATATGGAGGAGCGAAAGGATAATTATCTGGAAATTTGATTTCAAATATAAATTTGCCATTTGCATAAGGAGTTCCTTTTTTACCTATGATAGATAAGCGTAAGTGATCAATACTCCTACCCCATGGTTCTAAAATAACAGTAGGTTCGTTCTTATACGTCTCGATTGCTTCAGTATAATCGGTTTCTTCCCTGATGGTAATCACCTTTAAAAAAATTTTACATTTAAATTGTAATAGTTATATTAGTTTAATTTTATAAAAATATTTATTATGACAATAAAAATTTTTCACAACAAAAGTATTTTGCGTTTTTTTATTGGAAAAATTTTTGTTAATATTCTTATAAAGTAAACATATTTGAAGTTTTCTTAATCAAAAGGTAGAATTTTGTGGGTACAAAAAAAAAATATCAATATCTTTTTGTTATTACTCACTCTAAATCTAAAAACATAAAAAATAAATTAATTATATTATTATTCTATTTTAAACATATCCCCTCCCTAACTCAGTGGTCAGAGTGCTCGGCTGTAGATAATATCGCGTACTAAAGCTTGTAGCTAATGAAGTTACGTCAGCCGTAACCGAGCGGTCCCCGGCTCGAAATAAGGATCCATATCGGATCAAGCTAGATTCCGGGGGGAGGGACCATTTATTCTAATTTTTCATATTAATTAAAAAAAAAAAGTTAAAAATGGGGAAAATTGGGAATTTAATAGTAAAAGCTTTAGGGTTGAATTGCTTCACTTAAAAGCTTCTTTTTAAATTCTTCTCCTTCTATTATTTGCATTTCGTAAATTGCTTCTATTTCTATTGCAGTGCCTCCTTCACTCTTCTCAAAAACATTGCGTATCGATTCAGGATCTTTTGCATCCCATTCACAATATAATTTTTCTAGTTCAGGTACTGCCCAGCTTCTCAACCAATCAGCATCACTTGTACAATTTGATTTTAGATTTTTAAGTATTACATTTTTCTCAGGAGGAAGTTTTAACATCCCCTCTAAAGACCGTTTTCTACTGGGATGAATCACAATATACTTTGGCATTTTCGTCTCATCTCTCAAACTTATTGATTTTTTTTTTTTATTTTTTCAAATTAGATTACAAGATTGTAAACCAATTATAAAGTAATACAATTAATAATTTAATTTTTACATTTTAGTAAAAATGAAATATTGTGGATTTTAAAGAAATGTATTTTAAAGAAGCAATGAAAAAGAAAAAGATAGGGTTTTTTATATAACGTTTCTCAAAAAATTATTATTTTAGCCACCATTAATTATTAATATAATAATTTAAATATACTATTAAATTAGCGGAGATAATTGATTAAATGAATGAAAGCGATAAAGATTTTGAACAGCATGAGTTAGAAAAAATACGAATGAGAAAAATGAAAGCCATAATAGACGCAAAAAAACAACAAGAATTTGCTAAAGATAGAGTTGTTTCAATTTCAGAAAAAGTTGAATACGTTTTAAAGGTGGTATTAGCTCCAGAAGCGTATAACTACTTAAACAGTATAAAGAGTAAGGAACCAAATGTATATCGAGCAATTTACAATGAGCTAATTAACCCAGATGTAATACAAAGCATAGATTATTTATTGGCAATTATCCAACAAAGAGGAGGTGTTCCAAAAAAAATTCCTCTGGATGCTATAATATATTTAGAGCGGAAAGTTAAAGGAATAAAAAGTAAGATCCAGGTTAAGCGTGGTGATGATCTCATGGACTTAGGATCATTTTTAACTAAATAATAATGAAATTCCAACCACATTAAAACTATTATAATGGAATTATTATTGTTCTCTTCCTGATATTATGGCTATTACTTCATATTCGTCATTAGGAAGAGGATTTAATGTTATATCGAAAAATTGAAAGGCAAATGGTCTTTCAAAAATTTGCTCTACTAAATAACCAAACGAACTTATCGCAAATATAAAAATTCTTTTCAGAATTGATTCAGTATTAGTTTCAATATTTAATTCCTTTACTACTTCTTCAATTACTTCAATTTCTTTGGAGTTATATCTATATTTAAACACTAATTTAAAATCAACAGGAGTAGGGGCTTCAGGATCTTCAAATGAAAGGCCTTGCTTTCGAAAATGAAAAAAGGAATTCAGGTATAATGTAAAAATTTCTTCATGATGATCCTTTAAAAGATGAGATATACGCGAACGAGCTTGATATTGAGGCCAATAATCCTTCATGAGTTTTATCAATCTCGGGTAATTTTTGTATTTGTTTTCACTTTCCTTTTTCAAACAATTGAGTAACTGATTCTTTAGGGGCTTAAATCCAGACTGTTGCCCAACCCGAGTTATAAATTTTCGAAATGTAACACTCATTCTTTAAAGTAAGAAAATAATTTTGTATGAACTATATATTAAATATTTATTTTTTCCTATGATATTTTGATAATACAAGTTCTCTTATATATTACTATTTCTTTCTCAAATTTATGAAACAGATAAAGCAATTTTGAAATTATGTCTTATAAAATATGTAAAAAAAATTTATAGTAATCCTAATTTTACTTATTATAATGGTGGATAAAGTTGGGCTTATTTTTACCAAAGAATATCAAAAATACAATTTTGGAAAAGATCATCCTCTGAGACCCTTAAGGCTTAAATTGACATATAGCCTTATGGATAAG
>JAHLWJ010000459.1 GCA_019057975.1 Promethearchaeota archaeon
TTTTCTTTTTGACTGAAATTTAAAAATCATTAATTTAAAGCCGACAATAATCTTACCTATATCAATTCTTTTAATGTCGGAAGATATGTAGTATTATGTAATACTATGTATCTAAAAGTGAAATGGAAGATTATAAGTTAGGAAATAAATTCATCATTGAAGATCAACTTTTAAGGGATGCAGATTTTATTTTTATGCTGATTACAGCAAAATTTGATAAGTTCTTTATAAAAAATTATCCTGATTTACTCTGTAAAGAAGATGGTGTATAAGAAATATACTAAATCTTCAATTAAAATGATTGAAATTGAGTGAAAATCCGTAGTTTTTTTTAATTATTTTAAAAAATTTAATAGGATTCTAATTTTAAAGTATCAGTCAGGATTTAATTTTTGAAACAATTCTAAATTCTCTTTAATGAAATTCCTCATCCGACGAGAAAACTTTTTCTCAAGAGTAAGGTCGTCGTCTCTATGCCTTTTGTATTCTATCCACTGGCCGTATAACCATAGATATTTGTCTATTTCTTTGTACGAAGACTTCCAACTCAAACTTGCGATTAGATCGTCCAAATCGCTTTTAAAAAGCGAATAATTGTTGTAATACTCTCCTTTTTTCTTTCCTAATAAATCGCTTAATGCGTTCCGAGAAAACTTGTCGTAAATAGGAAATATCTCAGGGTAGTGAAAATGGCAATATTTACTGGCAAAGACGGGACCAACCGATCTTTTGTACGATAATGGGTGAATGTTTGCGATTCTTTCAACTATTTTCTCAGGAGATACATCTTTCTTGGTAAATATCGAGTCTAAGTTTAATTTCTGGATTTCTCCAGCTACGACTCTCTTGTCCATTTTTAAGTTGCAATTATAAAGCTTGTTTACGAGTTCAATTTTGTATCCGATGTAGCGAAAGATTTTATTTTCCCTTTTCTCTCTAAATTCGCGTAATAATAACTCATCAACTTCGTTCCAACTAATCATCCTATCTCTTATTTCTATCGCGGAGCTAAGGTTATTTTCCGTGAGTCTTTTCAAATCTTTAATTCGCCTTAAAGGCTATTTTTTTCAATCTATATGGTATTATAATTATTTTTTATAGGATATAAATACTTAAGCGCCCATAAAAAATCCATGGGATTTAAAAATACTAATTCAAAAAACAGATCTTTTTTAACAAATTTCGGGTTGTTTGAATACAAATAAAAGGTTATTTTCACCATTTACCAATTCTTTTTTATTGTTTATTTATGAATTTTATTATTATTTCGATATTTATTATAAAACTTTAAAGCTCTTTATTTTAAATAGCTAAATTGCATTATAAATCATAGAATTATGACATAGTTTTATATAAATAGAAATTCTCTCAGTCTCTGACTTATTTATATATTTGATTTAACTATAACTTTCATAGTAAAAATAAAAGGTATTCCAATTTTATGGAAAATATAAAATATACTGATAGGCAATTGAATGTTTTAAGTATTCTTAAAAATCAAACATTTAGTCAAAAAAATCTTTCGGATATGTATCAAGGGGCAATAATGGCTAAAAGATATCATGAAAATCCTGACTCTATATATCAGGCAGCTCATTCTTTAAGAGAATTGACTGATTACATGACAAAACATCTGAAGAGAATTGGTGCTGAAGATCGTAAAGATCAAATGAGAATTTTCATCGAGGATTTTGATCCGTTAGGGGGTTTAAAACAAGAAGCTGTTATAAAGCAATGGCTTGATCTATATGACTATTTCGTACAACTATGTCATCATCACGATAGTATATCACCTTCGGAATTATTCGAAGAAAAATTATATCAACTTGAAAATGTAATTCTAGCGATTCATGGTCCGATATCAGTCCCTATTGCCGAGCTTGATAGATTGATAGAGAACGAGAATCCTACAGTAGAAGACCTCGAACTAGTATTGTCTCTAATTAAGAATTTATCTTCTTACGAATATTTCTTTAAACAACTCAAACACCCTAACTGGCTTGAACTATTAGACGAAAAAGGTGTATATAACAATACTCCAAGATATGGCGAAAGAAGTATCGAGCCACTATTTTTATTAAAAATTGTTAAGAAAAAACCGGATAAAGTGTTAGAAATTATAAAAAGGCACTCAGAGACAGATCATCCGGGAGCAAGAGTTAATTACATAAAAACCCTTACTCAAATGCCAGCTGACTCCATAATTCAGATGATTAAACCGTTAAAAAAATGGATTAATTCCCAAGATAATTACACTCCATCGCTTTTTTTTGCTTTAGTAGATTTGGTATTAAAATTAATACAAAATGACAAAGAAGATGAGCTGTTTGATTTAATTAATAGCATGTATGCTATTAAAGCAGAAATTCTAAAAAATGATGAAAAATTAAGAAAAAGATTAGATGAGATTTTTGATAAAAGGTGGAAAAATGGAAATATCGAACAATATGGTATGGATGATCTTTACCAAGAAGATTTAGGTGGGGAGTTTCAAGAAAAGTTCGAAATCTATTCGTACGAATCAATGATCAGAAAAATCTTATCAGATTTAATAGAAAAGTATCCAGTTAAATCTTTAAAATTGTTTTTAAAAAATCTAAATTTCTCTATTAATTTCTTTTTAAAAAACAAAGATAAAAATAATATCGATGATCACTCCTTAATTTGGAGAAATAATTTAAAGGAGGAGCCAATCAGTAAAACTTTTCGAAATGTCCTGATAGATGTTGCCATTGAAATCATTTTATACATCGGTAATAATGTAAAAGAAAGATTTCCAGATGTAATATTAGAACTACAAAAATTTAATAACTTAACCTTTAGGCGTCTAGAATTTTTTGCCTACAATAACTTTCCCGAATTATCTGCTGATTTTATTAACAAAATTGAACTTAGAAATGAACATTTTAAGACAATTGATGAAAATTACGAATTATTCCAGGTTTTTGATTCTTTTTTCGATAAATTACCAAATGAAACTCAAAATAATTACTTAAAATATATTACTAAGGGGGTGAAAAAACAAAAAAAGGCTTTAAAGAAAAGTAAAGGGAATAGAAACTTTCCAAAGCTAAAGAAAGAAGATATAGATCGTTATATAAAGCAAGATCAAATAAGAAAACTCAAACCCATTAAAAAATATATTAAACAAGATTTTCTAAAAAAATTAGATATTGATATTACAGAAATAGATAAAGTAAACCTTTTTGAAGAAAAAGGAGTTATTTTTGGAACTAAAAGTCCTTTATCTGAATCTACGATTGAAAAATTTACTATTGAAGAGTTAAAAGCGTATCTGCTTAAATATGACGAGGAAAAGCGTTTTGACTTTGATAAGATTGGATTAGGGCGTCAATTAGAAAATAATGTACCAAAAAGACCCAATGACTTTATTATCATGCTTAATGATGCGTTAATTCAACCCAAACTTCATAAGTATATATCTTTCATAATAGCTGGATTAAATGTAGCTCTTAAAGGAAACCAAAACTTAGATCTTAATAGCTTGTTTAATATATTTAAAACCATACTAAGTGAAGATTTTGTTATCGATACTGAGCCACTATTTTTTAAAGAAGATTCAAGTAGAGACATTAAAAAGAGTATCGCTGATTTTTTCCATGAAAATTTAAAAGTTGAAAGGATATCTATTGATTTCAAGCAAATAGTATGGGAGTTAATCGTAATGCTTTTAAACGTAAAGGATATTAATAACGAGACGGAAACTAAGGCTATACAGGGGAACTGGATGCCTCGAGACATGAGTTTAAACTCGGTATATGGGATTGCTACTAACACGATATTTGCTTATATATCTTGGGTTATAGATTCTGACTCTGAAAAATATAAACCTGAAGAAAAAAAATTGACCAAATTCTTCCCTGAAATACTAGAAGTTATTGAAAATCTCTTAAATGAACCCTTATATACTACAAGATATATAAT
>JAHLWJ010000085.1 GCA_019057975.1 Promethearchaeota archaeon
TGATGGGAGTATCGATTCTCTTTTTACCTATAATCCTCAATCTGATACTTGGGATAAAGGGGTTAATTTAATTGAATGTAAATCTATCCAAAAACTCACTAAACACGAAAAACTTAACAAAGAAACATTTTGGCGTTATCTGAATACCTATTAGCAGAGATTTGAAGTTTTACTAAATATCATAAGATACCCAATAAAATATTAGTCGAATTCTTTCACGATTTAGCCTCGATTAGCAAAATCGGGGTTTAGATATTAGAAGAATTCTGGGGCGACTGGAAAAGGGATTGTAATATACAGATTTAGGTTTTTAAGCCTTTTTTATTTTTTTGAACGCCTTGAACACGATTAGAACTCAAACTGTTCAAACTATTTTGGGCTTCTCACCCTTTACAATATAGTATTATTATTATTATTTTGAACAAAAATATAAAAAAACATTCCATATAGCTAGAAGAATCTAGTAAGATTATATTGTTTCGTAATGTGCTTAACAGTATCAGGTTTTCTCATTAATTGATTTCTTATTATTTCAACAATTTTACTAGACTTTTCCGTTAAATTTGACGGTTTCTCCGTATTAAAAATTAAAATTTGATAATCATTTTTTTTCGAAAGATCTCTCAAGAGTAATTTAATATCTTTGTTATCAAAATTATGTAAACTATCAAGAATTAACATATTCAAAGGTTTTATTGAAAATTCTTTGTTTATAAAAAGAAATGCTAAAGAAAAAGCTATATCAATTTTTTTTAAAATACCTTGAGATATCTTCTTCTTAGAATCTTTATAATTAATATGTTTATCCTCAAATTCTATCTTGTCATCATTTTTAAAAATAGAATTAATATATACAAGATTTCCTTTCTCATCAAAATCAATAGCACCAATATTTTCTTCAGATAGTTCCATTAATATATTATTTGTAATTGAAAAAACTTTTTCTTTTACCTTTATATATATATCCTCTTCATATTTCAGCAGTTTTTCATTTAATAACAATAGTGCATCTTGATTAGTTTTTAATTCAATTAATTCATTTTGCTTCTCTACTATTGTATTGCGAATTTCAATATTTTTCTGTTTGATAGTACTAATTTTGATATTATAGCTAGGAAATCTCTCTTTTGCACTAGTAATCTCCTCTTCGACATTTGCCATGAATTGAATTTCCTTCCAAATCTCTTCTCTAATGTTTTCTGGTTTAGATATCATGTCCTTTTTATTTATTAAAAACTCATTCATTTGATATTTCAGTTTATTAATTTCATCGATAATGGTATTCTTCCGGTTAATAAGATCTGTTAGATCATTTTCAGGTAATACGCTAAATTCTAGTGAATAGTCCTTTTCTCCAATTCCGCAAACATAACATCTATCATTCAATATTCTTTTTTTAAAGTCTTCAAGTAGTATTATTGAATCACATTCAAAACAATAGTTATAAATTATCTGATATAGAGCATCATATTTATCATTTAATAGAGCAGGATTAAACTTTTCTAACTCTTTAAGTACCTCATTCTTCTTTGCTAATTCATTCCTTTTTGCTCTATAATTTGTTAACTCTTCTTCAGCTTGTTCTTTTATTTTCAAACTAATTTTTTCAAATTCTTGATTAGCTTGGATCAACTTTATATCGTTATCTACCAAAAATTTGTCTTTTTTGCTGTCTTTCTTTATATTTTTTAATTTATATTTGTTTTGACTAATATCCAATTTATAAGCATTAATAAAATCATTAGTTCTTTGAATTTTATTTTCTATTTTTGACAAATTTTTCCTTACTGTTTCAAACAATTTATTGATAACTGAGATTCTGAATAGTTCTCGAAATTTTTCTTCAGTTATACAAAATTTCGAGACAAAAGATTCTCCAGGAATTTCATTTACAAACATGGTTTCATTAAGATTATAATCAATCAATAAATGTTGTTTTAAAAATCTTTCAGGATCTTGAATTTCCAATGACTGCTTTACATTACCAGTTTCGTCTAAAATTAGTTTTGAAATTTGAAATCTTTGACCGTCTAATCCAAAACGGCTATGATATTTTATGGAATATTCTTGGTTTTTATTTTTATCATTAATTAGTATTAGTTCAATTTTAGTTACGAGTCGATTAATTGATGTTTTTTCTTTTTGATAATTACAAAATAAATGAAATAATTTTTCAAAACTTGTTGTTTTACCTGTGTTATTAACTCCAACTATAATCGTTATGGGTTTTAATTGATCTATAATTACTTTTAAACCTGTATATGGTGTACCTTTATTTTCTTCAATCCAAATTTTTTTAATTCGGTAATTTGTTAATTCGTAATTTTTCTCGTAGTTGGTGTTAATAATTTCAATTAAATCGTTAACTAATTCTCTTTTAAGATTATCTAACGAATTGATCATTTCAATTAATTTCTCTTTTTTAGGTAGATTTAGTAATTGCATTTGATATCCTCATTTTATTTTCTTAACTTTTTATAATTCTCTTCCATATTGATAAGATGTTATGCCCTTTTCTCTTTCGTATTTTTTTAATTCTGAACTTGTTAATTTTCCTAACTTAAATATAATTTCATTAATTTTCTTAAGAAACTCTTCTGAAAAATTGTTAATTATTATTCTCTCTGTAATATCTTTTTCATTTTCTAATTTTTTTCTTATTTTATAATTAAGATTCAGAGTATTATCTGAATTTCTATTTAAGAACTTATTTCCAATATAAATTTCAATTTGATGTGATATTTCTTTACTAAATATTGGACTCAATGCAACAATATAATCATTTTGACTCACCTTGCCAAACTTCAACATTTCATATTCAATAAAATATAATTCTTTAATGATATTTCCTTTTCCTCTTATTTTTTGAAAATATTCCTCATTTCTAAGTAAAGTATATTTTAAAATTTTTTTTTCTAAATTTTTATCAATTATTCTATTCTTTTCATATTTTATTTTTGATATTGCTATTAATTTAATTTCTTTTAGCAGCTCTCTCTCTTCCAGTTTAATAATCTCTTTTTTTTCAAATTCTTCAAACCATTTGAACATATTATTATAGTCTTCAGCTTGCATAGCACAAGATATAGCTGAGATCCAATGAATTTTCGCGATAAGAGGATGTCTTTTATCTAATTCCATTGCTATCTGCTTTTCTATAAGAGCAGCAGCTTTATAATCCTCTTTGGCTTCTTCACTTTTACCCATAACTTTAAGAGTGTCAGCTTTAGAAATCAATTTCGATTTTTCAGCAATTAAATTTTGTATTTGATTCATTTTCAGTTATTTTGATCATTCAATTTTTAAATTCTGAATTCTTATCAAATAATGCGTATTATTATAAAAACAAGATACACCCGCAATTCCAAATCTTAAATCCAGTGCTTTAAATATTTTAAATGATTTATTAATTTGATCTGATGCTTTTCTAGCTTGAGCAGGGCAATTGTATTTACTATTAACTCCTTTTGATTCAAAAATAAAATTGTTTAATTCACCATAGCAGATATAATCTGCACCATTCACAACTTGAATAACTTCTATATCGTTATAAGCAAAAAATATTGGTATTGTACACATATTTAAGCAAATTGCAGCCTTTTCCACTATTTCTTTTTCAGAAACACCTTTACATGTTTCTTTTATGATATTTTCCAATATTATGTTAAGATTTTTTTCTAAGTTTTTTATGGATGTTTCACATAAATCTAAGTGTGATATTTTTGATTCTTTGCCAGATATTAGACCTAGGCAATTGATCCAAAAATTTTTAGTAAAGTCGGATATATTAGCATTTCTTTCGTTGAATAATTCTTTGAGAACATCGATTTTAATTAAGTTCATTTTTATCAATGCTTTTTAGGGAATCTTGTCAAATGTAACTATTTAAAGATCTATTTTTATAAAAATTGTTCTTATTTAAAACTATTTCTGATTTTGATATTTTTATTGAAATTTCTATAGATTCCATAATTAAAAGGTTTTAATGTGGGGTTTGCTAAGTTAAAGTGTCCTTATTGCGGTTATCAAAAAAGTTGACTTATTTTGACTTTCGTATAATAATACAAAGATACAAAGGGTTTTTCGTATCACATTAACAAGATTTCGTGATACGTTATTTTAAGCGAATTTAGATTATTTTTATACGCTTTTTTTAGAAAATTGTTAGAAAAGCTTCTAGATTCTGTGATTGATAATGACCAAGTTGAGTTAATGGTTGAACAATTTAATGAAGAGAGAGACAATATTGATGAAGAAATCAGCTTACTGGATTCAGCACGAAAACATATCATTTTTTCATTTGCAGTAATACCTATGAAGTTAAATCCCGATGGGTTTAATTTCAATGATGCAGATACGATAACAATTATAAAAAATCTCCGTAGTGATGTTATGTATAGAAACCCATATGGAGGAATGTATCCATTCGATGATTTTATAAAGGAGTTTACATTTCAAGGCGATTGGTACCAAGCTGATTATTTAAGCAATTCTGATATGATATTTAATTTTAGTAGGGTTAAAATACATAAAAGTGGTTTGATTTTTATAACAATTGCAATGGATGCTTTTCCTGTGGAAGTTCTACGAGGAAAATTTTTCTTATTTAGACGAGATGAAAAATTCCTAAATTCTCTTTCGATAAATACTAATATATTAGCATATCTTATTATGATGTGGTTAAAATTAACTAGAACTATATTTTCAAAGCTAGAATACCACGGAATTGTAAAATTAATACTGAATATATATTCAGGGGGGGATCTTTCTTTAGCGGGAGATAAACAAATATTATTGGGCAATAGTATCAATCCAAAATCTAATATTGATGTTAAAATAAGTGAGCTAAAGGATAATGATGAATTATTAAAAATAATACAGTTAATACTTAAGGAATTACTGAGATACTTTAACATTGACATTGATAAATTTCAAGAGGGATATAGCCATTTTGCAGAAATAATTGAAAGATATTTTAATCCTGTGTTTGGAGACAATCCAAAATAGGATTCTTAAGAATTTAGAGTATTTTTTGAATTAATATAAAATTTGCATCAAATCACTCTTTTTGTAATATATCGGAGTTTTAAAATCCCAAAAAAGTACTAAGAATATAGATTGTCATAAAAATACTCAAAGACTTATTAATAAATAAGATGTTTTGTTATTCACATAATTTTTATTTAATTTTTCCATCTTATTAATGATAAACTAATATTAGTATAATTTAAAATAGTTTTAAGTTATTTGAAATGTCGGGTAAAGATAAGTTTCGGGTCTTCTATGAAAAAATAACAAGTGAATTTAAAGATAAATTTTTGCCTTCTAAACTAATTGATAATATATTTGAGGTTTATCGCACTGACCTAAATAAGATTAAAGAAAGAAAATCTAGCAGTGTTTCTCGGTCTTGGTTCAAAGTGAAGGCTAAACCAGAAACATACACAAAAAGAGCGATTGAAAGGCTTTTTAATGAAATAGGTATACCTAGTACTGAATTAATAGAGGAAAAAGCATTAAGTAGTGAAAAAAGTGTTTTTAGTGGTAAACTCGATAAATATCCAGATTTTATGGTACCAAAGGGTGAAGGATCTGCGAAATCTTTATTGATAGAAGTTGAACGTATTGGGAAGAGTCTAACCGAAAAGGATGAGGGTATTGATCAAGTAAGAAAGTGGTTCGGTCCTAAATTTGAGGGTTTATCAGAAGACTATAATGCCTTAGCAACTAATTTCTCAGATTGGGTTTTTTTCAGAAGAAAAGCAGATGAATATGGGATGGAGGATGTTTTAGTTACTCCCGAACAAGCACTAGAAATAATATCAGACACCTATTTTGGTAAGGCTACTGTATATTCTACCGAGAGTATCGAGAGACAATATGATAAAATCGAGAAATTTCATAAGAACTTTAATGAGCGACTAGGTTGGATAGTGAAGAACCTGCAAGGGGAGCCTACCAAGAGACGGGATATTAAAGTCAGTGGGATACCCACACGTTTATCTCTAATTCTAAGAAAGGAAATAGCAATTCGTTACTATCGAACTATTTTTTTCAGACTGCTTTTTATAAAAATTATAGAAGAATGGAAGTTGATTAAAAGAGATCCTATAAGAATTATATTTGATCAAAGCCCTTCTTATCATAACCCCTTATTTCAACAATTAATTTTTGACATTTTTAATAAAACCGATGAGGAGAGAAAAGATTTAGACCTGCTTAAGACATTTTTAGACTTACCTTATTTAAACGGAGGATTATTTAGAAGAAATGAATTTGAGAAAATTTATCCCCTAAAATTATCTTCAGCTGGTTTTAAGGATATATGGGACATATTAAAGAAACATTCATTTACGAAAGATGAAACCGGAAAGGAATTTTTAGATCCAGAAGTACTGGGTTATATATTCGAAAAGACATTGGACGCTACAGGTTCTCGAAAATCAACTGGATCTTATTATACTCCGAAGATAATAACAGATCATATGTCAAGGAGTTCTATTGAGTCACTAGTAACTGATCGATTAAACTCCATATTACAAAAAGAAGAAATATTGAATTACTCTCTTGAGAATATAAATGAAATTGAGATTCTTGAAAATGAAATAAAGAATAAGGTATACATAAAATTAATTAATATACTAAAAGACCTTAAAATATGTGATAATGCTTGTGGAAGTGGGGCATTTTTAAAATCAAGTGGGGATATGTTATTAAAAATATACAAGAAAGTTTATCAAAATTTTAAGTGGGATCTTCCATATCATTCGGCTACTAAGATTGAGGGTACAAAAAGGCCTTTCAATGATATTTATGAATTAAAGAGGTATATCTTACAAAATAATCTTTATGGGTTGGACATAATTCCAACCGCAATAGAGATCTGTGAATTAAGATTATGGCTCTGGTTGATACAACCTCCAGAAGGATTTAGTGGTGAGTTCTTGATAGAACCTCTGCCTAACATCGATTATAATATACAAATTGGTAATTCTTTGATAGGATTTGTAAAATCTAAAGAATTAGGTGAAGGATTACTAAAGTGGATGACTCCTAAAGTTATGGAATATCAAAAAGCAATTAAAGAGTATTATAATGAGGTATCGAACTCAACCATATCAGAGGAAAAAAAATTAGAATTGGATGAATTAAAGAAGGAGGCTTGGTTTCGATTAAATGCGAAGCTTTTAGATTATTATTATGATTTTATTCCTCCAATAATAAAAAAGGGTAATATAAATGCTTCAAAACGCGAAGATATTAATAATTCTAAAAAGGCTTTCCTAGAAAGCTTATTCCCATTTCATTGGTTCATCTCTATATATGATGTTATTAGTAAAGGAGGGTTCGATATTATCATTGGAAACCCCCCCTATGGGAACATCTTTCAGAAGGGGAGTAAAATGGTCTATAATAAAGTATTTAAAACATTTAATTTCCGTAATCCAGATATTTATCATCAATTTATTGAGCAAGCTCATAGATTATTAAGGAATGGCGGTTATATATCTTATATTATACCAGATACACTTCTAAGGAAAACTCAACTAACAGATTTGAGAAAATTTTTTACGACAAAAACTTTAGTGGAATTAATTGAATGTGGAAGAGTTTTTAAAGATGTTCCGTCAATGCAAAGTATTATAATTAAATGTGTAAAAAAACGGCATAATAGCTACAATCATATTATAATTAATAGTAAGAAAGTAGAAGAAACACTTTCAATAATAAAAAATCAGATTTATAAAGTTAAGGAAGTTTCATTTAGTAATATTGAGAACGATTCTGCTTATAGAATAAATCATTATACAAGTAAGACGAAGCTAGAAATCATTAAATATCTAAATAATACATATCATAAAATAAAAGATATTAATGAATTGGCCATAACAAGAGGCACAGAGGGAAGTAAAAGCCTTTTAAAAGATTCGGTTGAAGATGGATACACTGAGATAATTATACCTAGTTCTGTTGATAGAAACTTTATTAATTATTGTCAAAAGTATTTTCCCTTGGATAAATTGACTGGGAAATATTACGATCATAACAAGTTACTCATTATTAGGATAAGGAATATTAATATACGTCCAAGATTGGTATGCACTGTAGATAATTTAAAAATCGCTTGTATGAAAACACTTCAATTTATTTATAATAAAAATAACAAAGATGACGATCTTTTTTATTTGATGAGTATTCTTAACTCAAATTTAATGGAATTCTATACCCTTAATTATTTAACAGATGATTATAATAAGAGTTTCTTAGAATTACTGCCCCTTCCAGAGAATCAGGAACAGTATAAAAATGTGCTATCCCTTATCGGGCAGTATCAAGAATTCTCACAGATTACAAGTGGTAAAAATATTTTCAACTCAATTTCTAATTTTCTTGTCTATGAGGTATATTTTCATTCAAGGTTCAACTCAAACTTAGAGGAGCAAATTTATAATGAAGACAAATTATTTTTAGTTGATTATTTGTCCAAATTACTAAAACCTATTCCTTTTGATGAATGGATTAGGTTATATAAACAATCCAATATAGAAATACTGAGTAAGATAGAAAGTAAATCTCTTAATGAGAAAACTAAGGAGATAATTGAATCTTTGAATAATATATATAGTAAGATTAAAAATACACCTTCTATTAAAGCAATAACTGATAAAATTGCCTCCCATTCATGGGTTAAAAAGATAGAATCAAGTATTTTAAGCTAATCACTAACATTTGTAAGCACCCAAAAAAACTGGATACCTTTTAATTATTTTTATTTTATTATTATATCCTTCCTTGTTTTTTTACGCTTGTTTTAAACTTCAAATCTAACTTAGCGATAGATTAAAATTCAGAAGACTTGCTAGCTTCGGTCGAATTTTATCTTTCTTAGAAATTGAATTTAATTCGTCAGAACGATCTAAAAACACAGGGGGAGGATAGTCATCTTTTTCCTTTTATAAATAACGAATTTATAATTTTATTAGAAAAAATAATTAATTGAAGGTAGTTAAAAAAAATGGATGTTGATACGTATTTTTCAAGTGTGGTGGCTGGTTTTGAGTTTCTAATAGCTTTAGGCTCACTTATCGGTTTATTTGGATTGGTAGTGGGAGCTCTTTTGCTATTCTTTGGAGGAAGGCCTTTCAAAAGCAAAGGATTAAAAATTCTGCTTATTAGTATATTATTAGTGGTCGTTTGCGGTTTCAATGTGGGGATTAAATATTTTCGCCTATAGTAAAAATTAGTAAAAAAAATGATATCCTCTTTTATTCGACCCTCCAGTAAAAAAGCTAAATAAGTTTAAAGGATTGCTGAGAAATAACCCAATCACTACCATTAGAATTCCTATTAATATTATTTTAATGGAACGTCTACTAGACAAAAACATGCAAATCATACCTAAAACAGTAATTAATAAACCAAAGGTTTGAAGAAGAGTTCCAACGCTTTTTAATGGAGACAAACTAGAACTAATAAGATATCTCAGGTTACTCCCAAAATAAGGGAAGACAAACAAAGCGAAAACAAATATTCCTATTGTAATCCACATTATTTTAGAACTTCTCCTTCCCCTATCCCTACCCGTAAATAGGCTGCTCTTTCTGCGACTCATGCGATACCCTCCTCTCCTAAACGACCTTAATAAAAGCGTTTGAAAATGCTTCTTTCTCTTGAATAGCAAAATTAAGATACTTATTTGGGGGGCTCTTATCCGCCTGATAACGTAGAGTTAACATGTATATCATCGCAATTGAAAGTAATATGCTCGAGAGTAGTATTATTATCGAATCAAAATTAACATACAACGCTAATAACGCACTAACGCCTACATAAGTGTATAACATACCAACTACTAGAAGAATCCAAATAGCGACAAACGATCTCCTTTCGTACATGTTATTAATAAACTCAGTGTATTGTTTTTGTAAAACGCTATTATTTTCGAAAAAACAACTTCTACATAATAATTGCTGGGCGGTTATAATTGAATTATTTCTAAAAGTAAGGTTTCTACATCTTGCCATTTCTAAATCGCCGATGAAGCAGTTTTCAATTACGACGTTCTGCGAATTTAATATAAGCAGTTTAGAGATATTAAGATTTTTCAAAACGAGATAGATTCCTTTTGTTTTTATCGAAAACTCCACGCATACATCGCCTAAATCGTCGATTATAACGGGTGAATCTTTAGTTCCCTCGCCTTTAAATCCTAATATTTTTTTTAAATTCATGAGTGTTTCCCTTACCAATCTATATTTTATCCTTCTTTTATTCAACTTTTCTAACATTTTTACCATCTTAAAATTTATTTATTTACTTTTAGTAACTCTATAAATTTGTTATATTTAAAAGGAAAAATTGGAAAGAAAATAAAAAAATTTAACAAAAGCAAGCGAATAAGCCTATTATTAGAAAATCGTTGAATTTTTTCTGATCTAGATTCTGCTCCTACGGAGAAGATGACAATTGACTGATGGATATTCAGTCTTTTTTTTCCATTCTAATTTTCCTTCATTGATTCAAGAACCGACTTACATCCGAATTTCTTGAAAGATTTCTTAGCCATTGGTTATCCTCTATGTGTACATTATATTCTTGGTAATTTTTTAGATTCAATTAGATTTGTAAACCATTCTTAAGGCAGCCCGTGCATAAACATGGTTCGGGTCGATCTCCAATGTCCTTTTATAACAGCGGATGGCTTCTTGATAGTTTTTTTGATCATAGTGGACACATCCTAAATTATACCATGATTTAGCGTAATTTGAATCGGTTTCCAATGACTTTTTAAAACAACGGATGGCTTCTTGATAATTTTTTTGATCCCTGTGAATACCTCCTAAACCGGTCAATGAAAAAACATTATTCGGGTCGATCTCCAACGCCTTTTTATAACATCTGATGGCTTCTTGATAATTTTTTTGAATTTGGTGGACAGTTCCTAAAGCGGACCATGTATTAGCGTAATTTGGGTCGATTTCCAATGACTTTTTATAACAGCGGATGGCTTCTTGGTTTTTATTTTGAGCTTTGTGAACAAGTCCTAAATTGTACCATGCAAGAAAGTAATTCGAGTCGATCTCCAGTGTCTTTTTATAATAGTGGATGGCTTCTTGGTAATTCTTTTGATCATAGTGGGCAAGTCCTAAATAATTCATTACAAAAGTATTATTCGGGTCGGTCTCCAATGCCTTTTCATAACAACGGATGTCTTCTTTGTAATTCTTCTGATCATAGTCATCTGGTTTGATTTTTTCTGGTGAATCTTGAAAAATTTTATCACCATTCCTTTTGTCTTTAAGATCTTTTAATATGTCGTCAATTTCTTCAATTAAGTTTGAATTGAAATTTTTTTTTTTCATGCAATTCAAACGAGCTTCGTTTAATTCTTGAATTGCATTTTCATAATCTCCTTTTTTAATGCACTTTTTTGCATAATTTACTTGATTTTCATATTTTATTTTTTCCTCAAATTCTTCTTTATCCAAGCAATTCAATTTTCCAGACGCGCTAGATTTTGGGTTGCGAACTAATTCAAGACTACCCCCGCTTTCAATTTTCCCTTCTGGAGTCTGGTTTTTTATATTTTCGTAGATATAATTCTTAAGCATACTGAACGTTATTATCCCTTTGGTTCCAGTATCTGCCTTCCCTTCTTCAATACCCTCAATAAGAATTTCAGTAAAAAATGATTTGCGTTTTTCTAATGGTTCATCAATATTTTCAAAAGAAGTTTCATAACTTTGACATGAGGCAAGAAAGAAAAGTCCCTTGGCTGCATTTAATTCTTCGTTAATGTCCGATTCAATATCATCTTCTCCTCCTTTACCATAACCCCCGCTATGACAGGCATCAAGAATTACTATCTGAGCTTTTGTGCGACTATCTTCTAATGATTCTATCACAAATTGTGCTGATATTGATTTAAGCTTCAGATTTAAATAATCAGTTTCTTTAGTTATGAAGTAGAACTTTTTATTATGTTCCCATTTTCCCCAATGTTTACCATGCCCGCTGAAGTAAAACAATAATATATCTTCTTGTTTTTTATTTGTGCAAAAGTCATGAATTTCCTCCCGTAAACCATTAAAATCTTTACACGGTGGTCTTATAATTTTGAAATCGCCATACTTCTCTAATAATTCTCCAAATTTCTTCGCTTCGTCTACTGGAGCACCCAATTCTTTAAAATTTTTTTCATCATCGTACTTATTGATCCCAATTAGGAGAGCATATCTCGTCATTTCTTCTCAATGGACTTTTTTATTTTTTTGAAAAAACTAATAATCTTATTTTCTTCGATTTTTTTATAAGATATTTCTAGAGTTTCCGTAATTATAGTACCGTTCGGTAACTCAACTTTTTTTTTGAGGGTAACATTTTTCTGCTTATTTTTAATCCATTGGATCAATAATTTGATGAAAGCTGTAATTGCTCCGGAACTTAGTAAGAGTTTCAATAATCCTTCTATGATTTCAACATCTTTTTCTCCAGGTTTACTTTCTTTTTCTTCCTCTTCCACCCTCATTTCAGATTGTAACAAAGTTTTTAGATCCTTGTGAAACTCATGTTTAGATTCCTTATCCTCTTCGCTCAAATCAATTATTAAATCAAAATCAATCTCTTCATTGATAATAGTTATCACCTTCTTTTCTTACAGAAATGTAACATTTGTAATATTGGTTCTGAGCTTTTAAAGCTTGCTGTATTTCATAAATGAAAAAAAAAAAAAACCTAACACACAAAACCACTCTTCTTCTGATTTATACCAACTTTTCATGAGAACATCGAAAAAATTTTCATCAAAAAAACCGGCATCCCAACGGTATTTTTGTCCTAAATACGACATATTTACGGGGGTTATGACTAAGGAAGCTTCTTTAATTCTAGGTTTTTGCTGAATATTATGACATTCTCCTTTGTTCTCGTATATCTCGCAATTTTTGCATTCAATTATTTGATCCCCTTGTCTGCATAAAGGACCTTGAGGTAAAATATTTCCAACCCTTTCTTCTTCGTAATTTTTCCCAACAGCATGATATAAACGGTCTTTAGGATAGCCTTTTTCAATTAATCGATGATAATCTTCATCTCCAAATTTATTTGTGGATGTGAAAATAAATCATCTTTGGTTTTGATGGTTGGCATAATAGTCAATATAATATTCCGTTTTTTTTTAGTGAAATTGATTTTTGGTTTGGAAATGCCTATTTTTTAACTATGACATAATGAACAAATCGTGTTTAAGGGATAATTGGATTAAGATATTGAAAAAAGATGAAAAAAATGACCAAAAAATAATCATAACGGCTTCATACTCGGAATTTAAGCAAGATATCCTACAAATCAACCATTAGATTGAGTAATCATATTAACCTAAAAAACCTCTTATTTTTTATTTGTAAGAATACAATTTTTGATCCTTTCAATTATTTAGATTGTATATTTAAAATTTTTCTTTATAAATACAAAAATAATCTCGTATTCATGAAAGTTAAAAATTGTAGTTTGAGTTATTTATGTATAAATTGTGGATCAGAAGATATCACAGAAACTGAATACGGGTATGTATGCAGAAAATGTGCAACTGACCAAGGTCGAATAAGATACCAATCCACTAGATCGTACAATAGGATTCAAATTCAAAATGTTGTTGCCCTTAAAACTACGATGGGAAACGAGGGAGAACGAGAACGGTCTACCAATAGAGGAAAAACAGCGTATTTAAACAAATTAAATTCTATGATCCCTCATCCCGAGAAAACTAAGCAAACTGCGTTTAATCAAATAAAAACCCTCCTTGAAAAGCTGGGACGCCCAGATAGGGATATACCGAAAATTCTTAAAAAATTTAACGAGATTCACGCTCATATTAAAAAAAGTAGGAAATTTCGGAGTCCTGAGAAGTTAATCCCTTGCGTTGTCTATTTTTACTACAAAATAAATAATATAGTTATTGATCAAGGAACCCTTCTTGAAAATTCGGACCTATCGACCACTGAATTCAACGCTTTTAGAATGGGGATGGAAAATTTTTGGTCAAAATACCAAAACAGGGATCGTAAAAAATTCGTTCTTAATCGAATAGGGGGAGTTATAACTGAGAAAAAATTGGGAACGGACCTATATGTTCAATCAGAGAAGATATTGGATAAGTTTTGGGACTTAATAAAAGATTCGAAAGACGACGTTATTGCCGGTTTAGTTATAGGAATCGCAAAAATTCGCTCTAAACGCGAGGATATTGCCTTGGGATCCATATGTGAGTTCTTAGGTATTAGTCAGGGAACGCTTCAAAAATCTGTTCAAAGGCAATTGTTCGACCGACATGGCATTGAAGACAAAAAAAAAGGTTTTAAAAAAAGAGTTGAATTTTTAGACGAAAATGGGCATTTCAAGGGTTTATGACGAATAAAAAGCGAATACCATCAATTATTGTTCTATAGTTCTAACGATATTTTTCCTTTTAAATAAAACGAAATTATAAAGTTACCAAATAAATAAAAAATTATAATAATAACGGCTAATGTTCGAAGAAATCATATTTATGGTAAGTTTTGCGGTGTTTTCAGTAGTAATGTCGTATATTCTTTTAGTGGTAGCACCTCATCCGTTAAACAAATTTTTTCAAGTTTTAGCAGTCTTAGGTATTGTAATACATGAACTTTGCCACGTCTTAATGTGTTTATTGACGGGTACTCGAATACGAACCATGAAAATACTAGCACGCTCTGATAACGAGTCAAAGTTTGGTCTGAAGTATGGTGGAAGGATTGAATTAAAAGAGTCTAATAAATTAACTTTTTTACAAGCGTTACTAATCGGATTTGCGCCCCTTTATCTTTCGTTCTGGCTCTTTTTCTGTTTATGGGAGCAATTAAAGAATCCAAGCTTGGAAGTAGTAATTTTCTATCTGTATATTTTTATTATGGTGTCATTGGTGTTAAGTGCGGCGCCTTCATTAGCAGATTTATTTGCAATTATTGGTTCCTTCCAATTTGACTGGAGATATTCGCTCTATCAGATTTGCTTATTGTTATTATCAATATGGACGGTTTGGTTTAGTGTCATATATTTTCAGTTTGAAGTTTTTCACGAAATTCTGATATATTTTTTAATTTTAATAGGATATCACGTATACAAATATGGATTTAAAGGATTAAGGGCATTAATTCAACAATTTTTAGGCAAGAGAAGTTCAATTGGCTCTGAAAGAGTGAATATCAAAAAGTTAACTCGACGACGTGTTAAACCCGCAAAATCTAGAAGAGAAGCTCAATGGTAAAATTAAAAGGAGGAAGTTTATAAATGGAAATGGAAATAGTAGGATACAATTCAAGAATTAAAATAACACAA
>JAHLWJ010000460.1 GCA_019057975.1 Promethearchaeota archaeon
TGCTAAAGATAGGGTGCGATGTGATTTTTATTGATGGTGCATTTGATAGGAGATCATTTGCGACACCCCTTATTTCTGATGCAACAATATTATCCACAGGAGCGTCTGTATCCCGAAACATGGAGAAGGTCGTTGATCAAACGTCCCATATTTATGATTTATTTACCTTAGATCTAGTTATAGACGATAAAATCAAGAAAATCAGTAAAGAGATCTTACTTACTGCTCAAGTAGGAATTATAAATGATGACTTTTCATCTAATAAATTAGGAGAATCTACGGCTTTAGGATCGTCTAAAGTAATTTTTGACCAAATGACAAAAGATGCTAAATATCTAGTAATAAGGGGAGCGATAACCGATAGCATTTTAGACGAATATGTCACTAATAAAAAAGTAAAAGATTTCACGGTAATCGCAACAGATCCAACTAAATTGTTTATTAGCAAGCAAGTTTTTTATAAATTTATAAAAAAAGGCGGCCGCTTAAAGGTGCTAGATCGAATTAATTTAATTGCAATTACGGTTAATCACACTTCACCACTAGGCTATGAATTTGAAAATACCCTATTCTTGAGGTTATTACAAGAGAGAATTAATGTTCCTATATTCAATCTTGGTCCTTGTGACAACTTATAATTTAAACTTTAGATTATTAAAATTATCTTTAGAGATGAAACTCACATGAATAAATTAAATTTGGATTTTTCATTAGTAGAAAGTGCAAGGAAAATAGCCCAGAATATTGCTAACGAGACTCAAAAGTTCATAGATAAACACACTACTACTTCCATTGAGAGAACTGTTTGTAGATTATTAGGGATTGATGGGGTTGATGAATTTGGAGTTCCATTACCTAATATGGTAGTAGATCAAGTTCAACAAGCAGGACAAATCAATAACGGTATTGCACTATACCTTGGGAATACAATCTTGCATACTGATAAATCTCCTCAAAACATTGCAGAAAATATTTCTAAGGACCAATTAAACATGACAGAGTTTCCCTTAAACGACATATCTGAGATAAAAGATGTATTATCCTCTTTGGCACAGAAAAACTTAGATATAATTAAACGAAACAAGCAAGATAGAGAAGAATTAATTAATAGATATGGGGAAAAAACAGAACCACTAATATATTTAATTGTTGCTACAGGAAATATTTTTGAGGACATGGTTCAAGCACAAGCAGCAGCTAGGCAAGGTGCCGATGTTATCGCAGTAATACGCTCTACTGGGCAAAGCTTATTGGATTATGTCCCTTACGGTGCCACAACGGAAGGTTTTGGAGGTACATATGCAACGCAAGAAAATTTCCGTCTTATGAGGTCCGCTTTAGATAAGGTTAGCGAGGAAGAAGGTAGATATATTAGACTTACTAACTACTGTTCGGGGCTTTGTATGCCCGAAATTGCTGCCATGGGAGCCTTCGAAAGGTTAGATATGATGTTAAATGATGCGTTGTATGGAATTTTATTTAGGGATATAAACATGCAAAGAACGATAATCGATCAATATTTTTCAAGGATGATAAATGCTTATGCTGGAGTAATCATTAATACAGGAGAAGACAATTATCTTACTACTGATGACGCTTTCGATGCAGCCCATACAGTGTTAGCATCGCAATTCATTAACGAACAATTTGCGAAATTAGCTGGTTTAAGTGAAGAGCAAATGGGATTAGGACATGCGTTTGAAATGACCCCTGAGATGGAAAATGGATTTGTTTACGAACTTGCTCAAGCACAAATGGCGCGAGAAATATTTCCAAATGCTCCTTTGAAATACATGCCCCCAACAAAATATATGACTGGAAACATTTTTAAGGGTCACGTTCAAGATGCGTTATTTAATATTATTACAATTCTTACAAATCAGAGAATTCATTTGCTTGGAATGTTAACAGAAGCAATTCACACGCCATTCATGTCAGATCGGGCTTTATCCATTGAAAATGCGAAATATATTTTTAAAAACATGAAAGATTTAGGAGAGGAAATCACATTTAAAGAAGGGGGAATAATTCAACAACGCGCGAGCGAAGTATTGAAGAAAGCTCTCGAACTTCTAACTAAGATAGAAAAGGAAGGCTTATTCAAGACAATTGAAAAAGGGATATTCGCGCAGATAAAAAGACCGATTGATGGTGGGAAGGGATTAGACGGTGTAATTCCTAAAAGTAAAGAATATCTTAATCCTTTCTTGGAAATCATGTCAAAAGAACTACACATAGGAGGCGAAAAATAATGGGTGGTGGACTCTATTCTACAGAAAAGAAAGAATATGACAAAAATTTAGATCTAACTAATATCAGACCTTATGGAGATACAATGAATGATGGAAAAATACAAGTTAGTTTTACTCTTCCTGTAGATGATGGAGAAAAAGCTATTTTTGCAGCATTAGAATTGGGTAAGAAGATGGGGATAGAAGAACCCTCAGTAGCTTATCATATATCTTTAGATAAGGGATACACTTATTTCGTGTTATATGGAAGTCTTAAACATTCGATTGATTATACAAAGATAAAAGTGGAATCTATAGAAATTGAAGCGATGTCGATAGAAGAAATAAATGATTTCATTCAAACAAAAATAAAGCGAAAATTGATTGTTATAGGCGCTACAACTGGCACTGACGCTCACACAGTAGGTATCGATGCAATAATGAACATGAAAGGATTCGCTGGCCATTACGGTTTAGAAAGATACGAAATGATTGATGCTTATAATTTTGGTAGTCAAGTATCAAATGAAACATTCGTAAAAAAAGCAATAGATCTAAAAGCTGACGTGCTTCTTGTTTCCCAAACTGTAACGCAGAAAGATATCCATGTGAGAAATTTAACTAATCTAGTCGATCTACTGGAAGCTGAAGAGATAAGAGATCAAATCGTATTAGTTTGTGGTGGTCCAAGAATATCGAATGAACTTGCGAAAGAATTAGGATTTGACGCTGGCTTTGGTCCTAACACTTTTTCTGAGAATGTAGCAAGTTATTTTGTGAAAGAAATTTATAATAGAAAATCTAAATGAAAGACAAACGCGATTATGCCTCGATCAAGCGCTTATTCTGATGATGATTGGAAAAACATTAAGCCTCATATACCCCCGGTATATGATAAAAAAGCTTACAATTTGATTTACGACCATCATTCTCACACATACTTCAGCGATGGAGCACTTACAATTAAGCAAAATGTTGAATGGCATATTGCTATGGGATTCAACGCATTAACGATAACAGATCATAACAATATGCGACATTTAGAAAAAATCGATAAAATTAAGGAAGAATACTTTGAAAAGGGTATTCTTATAACAAGTGGCATAGAATGGACAACTACAAGGATTCATTTAAATTTCTTAGGTGTTTCAAAGTGGGAAACTAGAATTCCTTATAAACCCAAAGATGAAAAGATTATTGACACAATTAACACGGTTCACGATCAAGGCGGTATAGTTGTTTGTAATCATATTCCATGGAGTGTAAAAGAAGCTAAATATAAAAATCATCCAACCCAAGAAGCCCTTTTAGAATGGGGAATTGATTATATCGAGATTGTTAACGATGATTCTCAACCAGAAAATGTTTTCGATCAAGAGTCCTACGATTTTTGTATGGAACATGAGGGAGAAATTGGAATGCTTACTGGTACAGATATGCATAAACCAGATGATTTTTTAGGTGGGGGCGTTCACGGTTGGACGTTATTAAACCTTAAAGAATTTACTGAAGAAGCGCTATTAGAAGAATTAAGAAAGAAACAAACTAAAATTCTTTATTCTGAAAAACCATATCTAGACCCAGGTATTCATAAATAATAAATAAATAAATTTTTAACATTAATAAAAATTTATTTTTATGGTGTAAAATAGATGTCTAAAAATATAATTATTCAAACAAAAAATTTAACTAAATATTACGGTAAAT
>JAHLWJ010000461.1 GCA_019057975.1 Promethearchaeota archaeon
AATGGTGTTAGTGAAAGAGAAACTAATGTAGCAATTTTTTCACCTTCATTTAAATTAATTTTGTTCTTTAGAGCATCTCCAATCTTTTCAATCGTACCAATTAATATACCGCCAGAGCCTGTAACTGGGTTTTGCATTTTACCTTTCGTTTCAACAATTTCTAATATTTTTATTTTTATTTTTTCTAAATCTCCTTTTGCTTCTTCTTTAAGTTGAGTGAAGCTAGCTGAATCAATATTTAAATATTCTACATCTATTAAGATTTCATTATCAAATATATCCATATCATTTGATATTTTTAATGCTGGCTGAGGAAGAGAGCCTTTAGGTTCAATGACTCTATGTGTTCCATACTTATTTCCCATTCTCAAAAGTTCTCACTTCAAAATAGTAATTTTGATACATATATTAATGATAATAATAAAAATTTTCAAGAATTAGAACTTTTTTAAAAAAAAATAAGTTAAGATTTTATACCAATATAAAGACCTCTGTCTTTCATGAGACCATTTTCAAGAAATTCAGGTTCTATACCAACTTCTTTCATGATTTCTAATGTCTTATCAATCTCAAAAAATCCCAATTCATGCTTTTCAGTATAATAAACAACATCATCAGCATCTTTTTTAGCAATTAAGTAATGCATATTCATTACAGAAAGGTCATTTTCAATTTTAGCAATATTCGCCCTTGCTATTTTTAAATTTTCTCCTTCATATGTGGTTATATGAGGTGTTCCCTCCATGTAAACTGATCTTGTAAACCAAGGTTCAATAATTAAGACTCCTCCTAATTTCAAATGGTCATAAAAATTTTGAATTGTTCTTTGTAAATTTTCATATGTCTTTACATATCCAATAGAACTAAATAAACAAAGAATGACGTCAAATTTCTTTTGAAGATTTAATTCTATCATATCGGATTTAATAAATTGGGCTCCTTTAATAGTCTTTTTGGCAATGTTTAACATTCCATCACTAATATCTACTCCGGTACATTCGAAATCCTCTTTTAAATAAAGAATATGTTTTCCTGTACCACAAGCTACATCAAGAAGTTGATTTCCGTTCGATTTTTTGTGTTTTGATATTAATTTTTTGATTATTTTTACTTCTTTTTTATAATCTTTAAATGAATAGATTAAATCATATATTGCTGCAAATTTCTCATACATTATTTTATCAATCCAATTATCAGTTTTTAATTTAATCCTAATATCTCCCTTGCTTCATCTGGTGTTGCAATATCTCTTCCTAATTCATTTGCTATTCTTATAACTTTTTCTACTAGTTCTCCATTTGATTTTGCTAAAACTCCTCGAGATAAATAGATATTATCTTCAAAACCAACTCTCACATGGCCTCCCATTATTATAGATAATGTAATCATTGGAAATTCATGTCTTCCAATCGCTCCAACGCTAAATGTAGAGTTATTAGGTATACTATTTACTAAAAATAATAAGTCTCTCGGTGAAGCATTTATACCTCCTTTTATTCCTAACATGAAATTAAAGTGTAATGGGGCTTTTATATATCCTTTATCATGTAAACTTAAGGCAGTGTCGACCATTCCTTTGTCAAAGCATTCTAATTCATACTTAATTCCACGCTTATTCATTTCTTCAGCAAAGTAGATTATAGTGTTTTCAGTATTGACAAAGATCTCATCTCCACCGATCCAATTCATTGTTCCGCAATCTAATGTGGCAATTTCAGGAGAAGGATCTAGGAAAATGGGTTGAAGTCTTTCTTCATTAGTCATACCTACAGCACCACCAGTTGAAGGCATAATTATTACATCTGGACATCTTTTTTTGACTTCCTCGATGCACACTCTAAATCTTTCTTTACTTTGAGTAGGTGTTCCATCATCTTCTCTAACATGTAAATGAATTATACTCGCTCCAGCATTATAGGCGATTTCAGCTTCATTTCCTATTTCTTCAACGGTATAGGGTATATTTGGATTATGTTCTTTGGTGACTTCTGCTCCACATATAGCAGCAGTTATGATTAATTTATTTATTATTCTCACCGTTCATTCTAAATAATTATTTATAAAATTTTCTTAGCCTCTTTTAATGAATCTTCAATCATGTTTACGGCGTAATCTAAATCTTCTTCAGTATGACGATAACAGATATAACCATGATGGAAAGGTTGAAGGAATACTCTTCGACGAATAAGTTGCCTATAAAATTCTTCTCTAAGTTTTCTGTAAAGATGATCTTTATCAGGAATAAAGGTTATATAGGGCATCCATGGCTCTCCAGAAAATATACATGGAATATCATTATCTTCAATGCTTTCATTAACTTGTTTTCCAAATTCTTTCCCTTTTTGACAAATATTATCTAACACATTTTCACGTTCTAATATTTCAATTGTTTTAAGAGAAGCCACTTGAGCAAGACTATTAGGGAAAAAAGTTGAACTTAAAAACACTTTTTCTACTAAAACATCCATAAATTCTGCTTTTCCCACGAGAGTACTTATAGGATATCCATTTCCCATGCCTTTACCAAATGCAGCAAGATCAGGAATAACTCCAAATATTTTTTGTGCTCCACCCATATCTACTCTAAACCCAGTTCTTATCTCGTCATATATTAATAAAGCATTATTTTCAGTTGCTAACTCACGAATACTCTCCAAAAATCCTGGTATTGGCATCTCAACTTCTCGACCACCTGGTGTATGTATTGGATTTACCATAATTGCTGCAATTTCATCTTTATTTTTTTTAAATAGTTTTTCAACTTCTTCAAAATTATTAAACTCAAACTCATAAAAATCTTCATACAACTTTTTAGGAATTCCTGCTTCAATACCATGGACTTCACTGAAGGCATCATACCAACCATGGTACCCACAACTAAGTACTTTTATTTTTTTTGTATAGGCTCGTGCTACTCGTATTGCTGCTGTTGTTGCATCAGTCCCCATCTTCATTAATACCATTTTTTCGCAACAAGGTATTAATTCTCTTAACTTTTTAGCCAATTTATTTTGAACTTGTTGAGTAAGAGACAAGCAGAACCCTTTATTACGTATCTGTTCTATAACCGCATTATCTATTTCCTCTTCCCTGTGTCCAATGATTATAGGCCCGTAGGCGCATAACATATCAATATATTCATTGCCATCTACATCAGTTACCTTTCCACCTTTCGCAGATTCAAAGAATATCGGATATTCACCTTCAATAAAATTATATGGGCGTCGTATGCCTAAAATCGCGCCCGGAATTAAATTCAATGCCTCTTCATATAATTTGAAGGTATTATTTAGATTTAGTTTATCAGTCAATATCTATCTCCATTTTTTTTTAGGATTATAGCAATTATTTATTAAACATAATTATTGAAGATTTCTAAACAAAACCCATTAAAATTTTAGAATTTAATAATCAATAAGCTTAATGGTCTTTTTGCTTTCTCTGTGAAAATAAAAATGTGACTCTAATTATATTCCATAAGAGATTAATTTTTGTTTCTATAATATTATGGTGTCTTTAGAAGAAGCCAATCGTTTGGAGTTGAATAAAATATCAAATAAATTAGTATGTAGTATATGTGGTTCCGAAAGAGAAGTTCCAGTTTGTTGTGATAAATCAATGATGGTAAAGGATGACTATTTACTTTGTTGTTGTTCCAAAGAATGCGGTTATCAACCTATTCCAGTGTGTTGCGGACTAAAAATGGACTATATTGAATTTTAAATAATTATAAAAAAATAAATTAAAAGATAAAAACGTTTTTCACCAAATTAGATTACTTATTACCTCTTTTGCTGTTTCAGCCTGTTTTTTATTTAAAATTTTTCGAATTCTCAAATCATTTATAGCGTCTTCTAGTCGCGTATCTAAATTTTTGGATTCCATTAAATTATTTTTATCAGCTTGAGTTTCAACTAGTTCTATCATTGCATTA
>JAHLWJ010000462.1 GCA_019057975.1 Promethearchaeota archaeon
AAATGTATGTAAAACAATCCATTTGTGAATTACTATAAAATGACTATAAAATTTTTGACAGATTGTATAGTTTGTGATATAAATAAAGTATTGTATACAATATTTAAAATAAAAATTTAAAATAAAAAATAGATTGTAATTACAAAGGCGAAATATAGAGCTTGTTTTTATATTATTATAAAAATATTTTTTTCTTTATAATATATAAATAATTCTTAATAATATAATCAATATTATCGTAGATAGGTATAAAAATACTATTTTTCAAAAAGGAGAAAATAAAAAATAAGGTTGAAAGGAGGTGAAAAAGTTCGTAGATTTATTAGAAAGAAAAGTGAAAAAAGTTAATTTTTCTTTTTAACAAAAAATTAAAAGGAGGATATTATGAAAAAGATTTTTTTAATTACTATTTTGGTAATGACTTTTGCTTTATATTGTGTAAGTGCTTACGCTGCAGAATGGCCTGAGAGGACTATAAACATTATTGTATATTCATCCGCTGGAGGATCCACTGATTTGAGTAATAGGGCTATAGCTGAAGGGCTAAAGAAACCACTTGGTGTTGATGTTGTTGTGTCAAATATGCCAGGTGCGATGGGTGGAACAGCAACGAGTTACGTATGGACTTTAAAACATGATGGATACAACTGTTTCGGTCTATCTGAAGGCTACCTTGGACAGTGTGTTCTTGGACTTCATTCTACAACTGTAAAAGATTGGGAAATCTTTATGGTTGGCGGAACTCCGGGAATAATTTCTGTTAAACCCGACTCTCCATACCAAGATTTTAAACAGATTTTAGATGATGTTAAAAAAAGACCTGGAGAAGTAACGATTGCTACCTCTATACCAGGTTGTATTTGGCATATACAGTGGCTAACTGCTAAGAAATATGGGGATTTCAATGCGAAGTTCGTTCCTTATCCAGGCAGTTTTCCTTCTCAGGTAGCAGCTATGGCAGGAGAAATTGATGTAGTTTGGACAGGTCTTGGTGAACAATCTGAATTTTTAAGAGGTAAAAAACTAAGACCTCTTGCAGTTTATGATACTAAGCCTCTCGAGTTTGCAGGTTTGACCATTCCACCAATCACAGATTTTATACCCGAATTAGAAAAAGTTATGCCTATTAAGCAATTTGTTGGTTTTGCCCTCCCAGCTGATACACCAAAGGAAATTTTAGATAAGATAGCCGATGCCTTTAAAATAGCGATGAAAAGTGAGGCAGTTAAGAAGTTTAGTGAAGCAGTACATTCCCAACTTTATGGTTATTGTGGAGAAGAGGCCAGACAAATTGCATCAAAACAACAAAGTGTATTTGCTTGGCTACTTTGGGATGAGGGTATAGCTAAAATATCTCCAGAGGAATTTAATATTCCCAAGCCGTAGTTGGTTTAAGAAGTAAAGGAAGAGGTTAATCTATGGAGAAAAAAGATTTAAGGAAAAAAGACATAATCGCTTCCTTAATACTGTTGGCAGTAGGTATTTTTGTATTAGTCGATAGTTTTAGAATGATTTTTTTTACTGATTTACCGGGGGTTAAGGAAATAGGATGGTTCGTGGCCCCCGGTATTTTTCCTTTTATGTTAAGTGTTGGCATAATAGCGATGTCTTTGATAATGTTATCAATTGCGTATAGAGAAAGTGGTAGAATAAAATTTGAAAGTTGGAGGAAGTTCAGCAAATATTTTAAATCTAAGGATACATTTATAATGATGGCAGAGATAGGGCTTCTATTTTTTTATGTTTTTATTCTTCTTACGAAGCTACACTTTCTATTTGCAACTATAATGTATCTCTTTCTCTCAATGTATATCGTGAAAGCTACCTCTTGGTTTAAGATAGCGATAATCTCTGTTTTGGTTTCGCTGGGCATTACTTATTTATTTGGAAATCTCTTCAAAATACCCTTACCATAATAAAAGGAAGATAAATTAATATGGAGAACTTGTGGTTAAATATAATTCACTTATTGACTAGTCCTAATATTATATTGATAATGTTTATTTCTACCACAATAGGTATAATAATAGGCGCCCTTCCCGGTTTGACTGCTACCATGGCTATAGCTATATTAGTAGGGCTAACATATAGTTTATCAACTGATGTGTGTTTTGCAATTATTATGAGTGTTTATGTGGGAGCTATCTATGGAGGTTCTATAACTGCTATCCTTCTTAATATCCCTGGGACAGGATCCGCTGCTGCTACTGCTCTTGATGGATATCCTTTAGCTGTTAGGGGTGAAGCAAATTTTGCTATTGGTATAACTAGAACAGCTTCATTCTTTGGAACTGTATTTGGTCTAATAATGCTTTTAACTATAGCACCACAGCTTGCAAAAATTGCTCTACTCTTTACTTCGGTAGAAATGGCTCTCTTAGCTCTTTTTGGAGTTCTTGTTTCAGGCTTTGTAGCAGCAGAAGACCTCAAAATTAAAGGATGGATTTCAGCATTCCTGGGTATGCTTGTTTCCTCTATAGGAATTGATCTTCTCCATGCATACCCTAGGTTTACTTTTAATAATCCAATGATGATGTCAGGTATTTTTTTCGTACCAGCAATGATAGGAGTTTTTAGTATCCCGCAAGTACTTAACAATTTAAGGCTAGTTTTGCCACCTAGAATGAAACAAACGGGTAGTATCATGCCAAAGTGGTCACAGATTTCAAAATATATTCCCCTTTCTCTAAGATCAGGAGTAATAGGAACAGGTATAGGAATAATTCCGGGAGCTGGAGAAGACATAGGTGCATGGATGGCTTATTTTGCAGCTAAGTCAACGAGCAGAGAGAAAGAAAAATTTGGTAAAGGGTCTATTGAAGGTATTGTTGCGGCAGAAACAGGAAATAATGCTGCTATTGGTGGTGCACTTATACCACTTCTAACACTTTCCATTCCTGGAAGTCCACCAGCAGCAGTTCTTCTGGGAGCTTTTTTGCTTCATGGGATAAGACCTGGTCCAATGCTGATGTTCGAATTTCCAGAATTCCTTCAGCAATTAGGAAGCATAATGTTAGTTGTGTCTTTTATTCTTTTGATATCTGGCATTTTGGTTGCCAAATTCTTTATAAAAGCTCTCGATATACCTCCAAAGATTTTGATGCCTATAGTTGCTGTTCTCTCAGTGATAGGTGCCTATGCTATACATATTAGAATATTTGATGTATATGTAATGCTTTTTCTTGGAGTCTGTTATTATTTTCTATTTAAACTTAAATATCCCGTTGCACCTTTTGTTTTAGGAGTCATCCTTGGCCCTATGATAGATGAGAACCTAAGAAGAGCTTTTTGGGTTCACGGGGGTTTACTTCCAGTTCTCACTAGACCAATAGCTCTTGTTCTTTTTGTTGGTGTAATACTTCTTATTTTATTTCAATTTGGTTGGTTTCAAAAGCTTTTCACAAAAAAAGTTTAAAACTTCTCTCAAAATTGTTTTTATTATATTTTCCTAATAAATAATGTGTACTTTTTATAAAGAAAATATATTCTTTTCTATAAATTTCCAGGTTTTTAAATAATCTTCTCCCAATATTAATTTATTAAATTCTTTTCTATTTAAATTGCTTAAAAGTTTACATAGCTTGTTTGTAATACGGGCATTTGCTTCAAAGGTGCCTTTAATATCCCATCGGGTAGGAGAGGTATCAGAAGTTATGTAATCATTATAATTATACTCTTGAAGATAATAAAGGAATTCAACATAATCTAAGAAGTGTTTAGTCCCTACAAAATAATCCCAATCCCATTGACCGTTGTTATCATTAATATGAATATAATAGCGAAAAGGACTTTCTGCAATTAAAGTAAGAGCTTCCGCCGGATTTTCATTACCAAACATTACTGAGTGTCCGAAATCAATGGTTACTCCCATTTGTTTATTTCCAATTTCATTAAGTAAGCAAAGAGTTTTGGCTGCCGTATTTATAA
>JAHLWJ010000463.1 GCA_019057975.1 Promethearchaeota archaeon
TATCAGTTATTTTTACTTTATTTATTTTCCTTTTCTTTTTTATATTTTGTTTTATTGATCAAAAAAAATCTCTGCTTATCTTAGTGCTATGGACATATTTTCAGCATTCAGTTTCATTAAGGTTTAACAATTTTTTTAAGAATTTAGATTTAGTAGATGAAGTAATACTGCTTGGTTTATTGATCTATGTATCTTTAGTGATTTGTGAACGTAAAAAGATTAAATCAGATAATCTGTATATATTTTTTTCTATTTTTTTTCTATTTATTTTATTTTCAACTTTTTACAATAATTCAAATATTTTAAAAACATTATTAAGTTTTAGAGATATTTTTCAGTACGCTTTATTATATTTTATTATATTTAATTTAGACATAAAGTCAGAATTTTTAAAAAAACTTTTTAGTATAATATATTTTATAGCAGTATTGCAGTTTGTATTTGTCTCTGTTCAATTATTTCTTTGGTACAACAAATATAATAATATTTTAATTACGGATAGTGCTGTGGGTAGTTTTGGGCAATATGGATCTTACAAGTTAGCTTACTTTATTTCGATAATTATAATTGTCTCTTTAGGTAAGTATTTATATTCAAAAGATAAAAAGTATATATTTTTTATTTTGCTGTTTTTAATAATACTAATATTGGCTAACGCTAGAGCTGCCTTCTTTATTTTGCCTGTTTCTATATTTTTAGGGTTTTTTGATGTTATAAAAAATCAAAAAAAAAGTCTAATAATTATTCTAAGTATTTTAGTTATTTTTGTTATATTTTTATTTTTTTATAATTATATAATTACCAATAATAGTGTGACAACTAATCTAAAAGTGTTAATAAACCAACAAAGGGGACTTGAACCAACAACAGCTCGACGGATAGGATTCATGGAATATAGTTTCAATATGTTAAATAATTTTACTGAAAATAAATATATTGGTTCTGGACCAGGCACATATATTAGTAAGACAGGCTTAATTTTTAAAGATACAGAGTTGTATCAGAGATATAGAAGTGATTTTCCAGAATATAACTGGTTTCCTGGTGGGACACAAGTGAGTCCAACAATTGTTGAATATGGCTACATAGGTTTTCCAATGATTATATTTATATATTTATATTTAATTTATAAAAATAATTCTTTATATAAGAGAATTAAGCGGATCTCAAGAGATAGGGCTTATATGTATAACAGATGTACTTTTAATTCTATAATAATATTTTACCTGGTATCAATGTTTGGAACAGTAATTTTTGAAATCCAGACAGTTTCTTTGTTTGTTTGGTTTTTTATAATTGTTACGTTTAGGAGCTATAAAGATGTTTTGGCAGTAGGGGAAAATGAAAATATTTTTAGATCATAAAGACATTAGAAAAAAGATTTCATTTTTTATTAAAAGAAAAATCTTCACGGGGTGTGCAGATATGAGATTATTAAATATTAATAATAAAGTCTTGAAGCAAACAAAAACCTTTTTTAAGGGTATAGTTGATATATGTTTTTAACAAAGATAAAAAAGAATATTTTAAAAGTCTTTTTATTTTTAGCTTTTTCTAGTTTTATTGGCTTGCTAACGAATGTTATTTTAGCCAGAATTTTAGATAAAGATATTTTTGGTGAGTATAAATTATTTACTACTATTTTTGCATTATTAATTTCAACTAATACAATCGGCAGAGATTCAGGTCTATTGAAATTTCTCTCAAAGAATGGTACTGAAGACTTTAATTGGAAAAAGTATATTTATAAATCTATTTTAATTAGTGTAGTAATAAATATAGTTGTTCTTACTGTGTTTTATAGAATATATTCATTAAGCTATATTGTATTTTTTGTATTATTTTTAACTTTATTTGTAAGTAATGTAATTGGATTTTATTCAGTTTTGCTTAAGGCAAATGAACAGTATTTTGAATCGGTACTTTTAATAAAAATTAATGTTTTCATTTTTTTTATTTTAGCATTTTTGTTCTATTTCTTAGAAGGAAACTTACTGGTTTTAATATCATTATTTTTTTTATCTTTGTTAATAAATTTTTTCCTTGGGAAAATATTTATTTTTAGAGATCTAAAGTCTGGTAATAAAGAGATTCCGAAACATGTAGAAACTACAGGGATTTTTCTTTGGTGCATTGGTCTTTCATTTTTAATATTAACACAAATGGATAATTTATTTGTCTCAAAAATGTTGGGGAATGAGTTTTTAGCTTCGTATGCTGTTTTATTTACTTTTACAAGTTTATACGCTATTGCTTCGCAAGCAATGTGGTCCGTGTTTTTAACAGATTTTGCTAAGAGAGATAAAGTCAATATAAAAAGAATTTTATTATATTTTTTAATAATATCTACAGTCTTAACTGTTTTTTATCTATTGTTTGGGGATATTTTAATTAGATTTATTTTTAATGATAAATATAATGATATTATACCTTTTATACCATACTTTTGCATAATAGGAGTTTGCAGGATTTTTTATACACTGCCGGCTAGTTTAGTTGGAGGTAGATCCAATGATAAAGTTGTCAAGAGTTTTTTTTATGTTACTCTATTTGGTGTTGGACTAAATTTTATATTAAATTATTTTTTAATAATAAAAATTGGATTATTAGGTGCAATAGTCTCAACTATTATTGTTTGGATAATAAGGATTGTCTTTGGTTATGCTTTAACATTGAAGAATATGGATAATAAAATAAAAACATCATAAGGATGGAGAATGAGGTTGAAGTTTTTAATAACAGGTGATGGCAATAGTTTAAATAATGGCGTCATGGCAATGGCTTTAAGTTTGTATTGTGGTCTGGAGAAAATTTATCCAAATTCTGAGTTTGGAATATTTTCTGCTTTTTCTTTTGAAGAGGATAAAATAAGATATGGGGAGTTTAAGGGAGTAAGAGTTATTAGACAAAGCTGGCTTAGAAAAAGAAATGAGAAAAAGAATATAATAATTTCAATTTTAAGATTGATATTGTTTTATTTTAAATGTTTATTTTTCAAGAGAATAAGCAAAAGTATAAATAATGAAGCGATAGAGTGGTATAAAAATTGTGATATAGTTTTAGATATAAGTGGTGATAGTGTAAGTGATGATTATGGAAAAAGGTCTACTTTATTTCAGCTAATTACTTTGTTTTTCGCGAGTATATTTGAGAAAAAAATTGTTTTGGTTGCCCAATCAATAGGGCCTTTTAGTTATTTTGTAACTAAAAAAATTTCAAAGTACGTATTAAATAGAGCAACATGTATAATTTTGAGGGAGAAAATCTCATACGATATTTTAAAAAAAATGAATATTAAGCCAAAATTATACTTAAATTCGGATTTAGCTTTTATTTTGAAACCAGAAAAGGATGAGAAAGTAAATGATATATTAATTAAGGAAGGAATAAACTTGGAAAGCAATAAAAAAACTTTAGGGGTGTCTTTAAGTTATTTGCTGGCAAGTAAATTAAACTTTAGTAATGGTGATATTCATATGACATTTGTAAAAAGATTTTCAAGAATGATTGATAGAATTACAGAAAGGTTTAATGTAAATATCATATTTATTCCTCATGTAACAATTTCTTATAACAATGATAGAGATATTTCAGAAAAAGTAGTAGAAAATATTAAAAGAAGAAAAAATATTTTTATTATAAAAAAGGATTATAATACAAAGGAATTAAAAGGAATTATTGGCAGATGCGATTTGTTTGTTGCTGCAAGAATGCATGCAGGAATTGCAGCAATATCGCAGATGATACCTACTATAGTTTTATCTTACAATCACAAAACATTAGGAATCTTCAGAGACTATATGAGGCTAGATGACTTAGTTATTGATGTAAAAGGTAAAGAAGGTAAAGAAGTGTTAAAAGAATTGGAATATAAAATAGTAAAATATTTAAATAAGAATAACTGTG
>JAHLWJ010000464.1 GCA_019057975.1 Promethearchaeota archaeon
GATAAAAAAAAAGAAAAGTTGCTTTGAAAGTTTTTTAGGTTGTGACTGGATGTTGATTCTTTATAAATCCTCAATCAAATCTTCGTATGCTTCCAATGCAAGCTCTATAATTTCTTGAAAGGCCATTGCATCTTGAAGATTTCCTTCAACTGTAATATCTCCAGCCATATAAGCACTAGTAGCATCGACCTCCCCCATAAGAATACCTGCGCCAACTTCTAAAGTTGATGACATTGTGAATGAGGGATTATCTACATCACCTTCACCAAAGTCTAAAGCACCTTCTTTTACTGTTAACCAATGCTTCTTATCTGCGTCCGTAATTACCATTTGGATTGCAATATCCATGTCCTCGAGCTCTTCCTTGAGATCTTCGTTCTCTGTAGAAATCTGCTTGATGAAACTAAAAACCTTCATCATGACTTCTGGAGAAGCACTCGCCGCTCCAGCATCTTGAGCAGCCTTCATATCTTTTAATAATGATTCGTCAACCATTTTAATTATCAACCTTTTTGTATAATTTTCCTCTTTTAATTTGAAAAATTTTGGAAATTATTTATGATAATATTCTATAAATAACAATATTAAAAGGTCATTATGATATAAAAAGGTTTTATTTGTGTAATGTGCTGAATTTGGTAAAATACACCCAACGCAAAAGTTACCAAGCACTGAGACTTTTATGATTTAAATATACGATTCAACTTTATTTGTTTAAAGAAGTGTTGATTCCTAAAAGCCAAACAAAAATATGCAAGAATTCAAGGTCAATGATTTTATCACGTTAAGGCTCCAAGGAAACGATACAGTGATATATATAGCTGGAAATAGATTCCTGCAGTGTAAATTCTTATTGTTAAATATACCCGTAGACGAAATTAGTAACTTTGATGAAATCGACTTAATTGATGAATTTGTGGATAATTACAATCCCTCTTCAGAACTTTCAATAAGTATTCCTCCAGACGTAAGATTCTGGGCACATTGTTCTAATCTTCAGACTTGGGCAGAAAATAATTATGATCCACGCATTCTACACTCCAATTTAGCATTTCCTTTATTAAAAAAATTAACGGATATCGGAGACAAACAGGCAATAAAGGTATTTAAAAAAGAAATAGCAAGAAGAATAGAAAGTGGGCATTCTACAGTAATTCAATTTTTATGGAATCAAGGGTTTTTTAAATACCTTACAGAAGAAGAACTCCATTCTATTGAGTTCTTTAATAATAGTGAACTTTGGACTATTCTTGATATTGAGGACTTTATAAACAGAAAATTCTATTGGGGAAAAGATTTATTTGATTCAGAAGAAGAACAAGTCTGGTTTCTAATAAAAGATGGTAAAATTACTGACCTAGAAATTAGCTTTACACCTGAATTAGATACTATTCCAGAATGTATTACCAATCTAAAAAGCCTTAAGTCTTTACTAATGCATGAAGACTCAATCAAATCTATTCCAGATTCAATTGGAAATTTATCTTCACTTAGAAAATTGGATCTTAGGGGCAATCTAATTGCTAGCATTCCCCGTATGATAAAAAACTGCAGGAAAATCAAGAAAATTGAATTATCGGGTAATAATATAACATCGCTCCCACAATCAATAGGAGATCTTACTTTACTTGAAGAAATAGATCTAAATTTTAATATGTTATTTGATCTTCCTGAATCAATAGGAAGGATGATCAATGTTAAAAAATTAGACATAGGTTTTAATCATTTAACAACCCTTCCCGATTCAATCGGAAATCTGAAGTACTTGGAAGACCTGAACCTAATGCATAATAAGTTAATTAGTATTCCTGAATCGTTTACTAATCTCAACTCATTGAAATCCCTTGCAATTAATGGAAATAATTTGATAGATTTACCAGAAAGTATAACAAATCTTAGAAGTCTTAAAAACTTGCGTATAGACTACCAACAGGCAGAAAGAATGAAGTTTTTATTACCAAAACTAAAAGAAAAAGGTATTAATATATCCAAAATTGAGATACATCAGAGACTTTTGAATTTGTACAAAAATAAGTTTAATAAAATAAATAAAGAAAGTATAATAAAATAGTGAAAAAAATAGAGGTCCTCATTTCAAAAGGGGAAGATCACTAGGTCGGAGTCTATTAAGACTACTATCAAAAACATTATAAGTGCCACCAAGCGTGTTAAACAGGCTGGCGAACCATTCATCAAATTTATCAGCATCCGAAAATTTATGTATTGGGAAAAAATTATCAATTGTAAAAGCGTCCCTATTATCATCCTCAACTAGGCCTGGTGCCCCTGGCGATATATATATGTGTACTAGATATTACTCCAATTATTAATGGATATCCATTCTATAGTATTTTATTTGCTAGTGTGACTTCTTTTGTCATTATTATTTTAGTATTTTATCATAAATACCTAAAAATTCGAAATCACTAACATCTTCGAGATTATAATGTAAAAAAATACGTGGTTTAAATATATCTATACTCATTAGAATTGTGATTATTCATTAAAAAAACCCTAACATTTAAATACCTATTAATTTTACCATTATCTAGACAAAACTAATGAAGGTTGTGAAAGTATGAGCCAAAGAATTGATTATGAGAATCTTATTTTCATTCTTTATTTATTCAATCGTTTGAAAGTAGGAGGGGGTCGAATGAGGACGGCGAAACTTCTATATTTGTTAGAGGATGACCTCTATAAAAATAAATTGATAGGTCCAACCTATATTATGAGAAGGTATCAAATGGGACCATACAATCCAAAGATTGCCACAGATTTAAGGTCTCTAGCAGATTATGGTTTTTTAAACGTAAAAGAAAAATATTATGAAAAAATAGACGATCTAGCAGATATTTATACCTATAACAGGAAAACGGCAAAATTTTTAAAAAGTATCGAAAACCTTATTGAAGAAAATACAGAGATATTTGATAAATTAGATACAATAGTTGATATTTACTCGAGAAAATCAGGAGAAGAACTTAAAGATCTCATATACTCTTTGGAGATAACAGGTGCTAAACAAAAGAGGATATATGATTATTCAGAACGAGAAGTTATTTTAGACCCAAAGAAAATAAGTAACCCCATAAAGCAACTTGAACTTGATGAAGATTGGTATGACACTATAGAAATTCTTTTAAATCCTGAACTTTATTATGGGCTTCAAAGAGGAATTAGAGACGCCCAGCAGGGTAATTTTTCAAATGAATCGATCTAACTGATTATGAATGAGTGAACCACTACCTGTAATTTTCACAAAAAATTTCCAAAATAATATAAGCTTAATACCAGCGAAAGATCGAAAGAGAATTCTTGAAGATCTTACCCATTTGAATCACCATGATGTCCTTCGCCAAGGAAGGTTACAGGGAGAATTAAATTATTTACGTAAAATGAATAATGGAGATTATAGAATTTTTCTAGCTTACTGTGCTGAATGTTATCATGAATTTAAATACAGGATTAAGTGCTCAATTTGTAATGAAGAGGATTTAGAAAGAATCATTGTCTTTTTTCTCTATCCCCGGAAAAAATTATATCAACCAAAAAAATTTCAGAGAGTTGATATACGGAAAATTAAATTCTAGATTTTAAGGCCTTATTGAAGTGATAGGCGCTCAGTTTTAAACTTTTTTTTTTAGTGTATATGAAAATTTTACAACTAAACTTTTTAACTAAGTTGGAAATAGAATTTTATGAAGATCTTCAATTAGTAGAAACAAATGGCAAAGAATATGTGTTATTCGATACCTCCTCTGAATTTTTTGACGATTGGGGGTTTCCAGGAGAGATTACTACTCTGCATATACCTCTTGAAGATTTTATATATATAAAATCAGATTTGGTAGTGATTTATAAGAGTAAGATAAATATTTAATATTGTGAGTACTCATCA
>JAHLWJ010000465.1 GCA_019057975.1 Promethearchaeota archaeon
TATCATATTTTATTGTATTGAATAAAAACATTTTACTAATAAGATATAAAATAAGTGTATAGGAAATAGAAAAAATAAATTTATAGGTTTAAACAACATAAAATTATAAATAAAACTAAAAATATTTGTTTCTTAGAAAAAAATGAGTCAGGAAAAAGGAAAACGAGCTCCTATTCATATTACTCTTGCAGATATAGAACGGGCCTATAAAAAAGTAAAGGAATTTCAACGTTTAATTGAAAGGGGCAAAACTCCAGAACAAATTTTCAAGGATATGCTCAGGTTGATTGAAATTGATAAGTAATATACTCCAAATTATCTTAGATGTTGCATCTCACGATAAGATTACGACTGTTATAATCGGAGGGTTAGCTCTTCCTGCTTATAATGTTGCAAGAACAACTCTAGATATTGATGTTTGTATTAAAATCGAATCTCAAGAGCAGCTAAATACTTTTATTGAAGCCTTAAAAGAAAAAGAGATTAATACAAAGCAACAACCGAAAATAGATCATGATTTATTCACAGTATTTGGGAAGAATAGTGAGGCAGAAATATGGCTAAAACCCTGCGATGCTTTCCAATGGGATGATCAAATGGTTGATAAAATACAGTTGTTTTTTGGGGATGTTTATGTTCTTGCTGTTGAAGATTATATATTAACGAAATTGGCGAGAAGTGATCGTAGCTCAATTGATAATGATGATGTATTGAAAATTATAATTGCAAATAAGGATTCTTTAGACTGGGATTATTTTCATTTTCGAATAAAATGGGCGGATTTAGAAAATGATTTTAAAGAAATTGTTAAAGCTTTTGAATTAGATTTCAATAATAATATAAGAAATATCTCAAGGGATATATTAGATAAATTAAAATAATTCCTTGCAAAAAAGTGTCTTAGTTTTAAGCAAATTATCGAAATGTTTCTAACAAATCATCAAATTTTTTTCTGTTAAATTCCCTTTGATATAAAGGTCTCTTATCATCATCGTAAATACGGACATTTTCTTCGTAAGTTTTCTTGTTAACATTCACATAAAGTACTCCCAAAGCAAATTTTTTTGTATCTAAAGCTAGCTTCATTGCAGCTTCTTGATCATAAGGATTGTGTGAATTATCTATGTAGTAACTATTTGCCTTATACCACTGAAATGTATTTACCCTATTAAAAGTCACACATGGGCAAAGCAAATCTATAAAAGCATACCCTTTATGGTTAATTGCTTTTTTCAAAATTTCTTTGGTTGTTTCAATATCCCCAACAAAAGCTCTGGCTACAAATGAAGCATTTAACGCAATAGCAACTGCTATAGCATTAAAAGGCTCATTGATAACCCCAAAAATTTGAACTTTTGTTTTAAATCCTAATTGACTAGTTGGAGATGCTTGACCTTTTGTTAAGCCAAAGACCATATTATTATGCACGATATTTACAATATCTGGATTGTACCGAATTGTATGAAGAAAATGATTTCCTCCTTCACTATATGTACACCCCTCTCCACTAACGGCAATTACATGAAGTTCGGGGTTAGCTGCTTTTATCCCAAGTGCTGCTGACAAATACCTACCATGAAGACCGTTATAGCTTTGTGATTTCATAAAATGAGGAAACTTGCCTGCCTGACCGATTCCTGAAATTAATACAAAATCTTTTGGTTTAATACCCAATTCTGTTAATGTTTCTTTCATTATTTTCATGGCACTAAAGTTTCCACATCCTGGACACCAATGCATCTCAATATCTTCTAAATCAAACTGAGTTTTAGAAACTTTAAACACCCTCAATTATTTTCTTTAATTTACCTATAATTTCCTCAACAGAAAACACGTACCCACTGTACTTTAGAATCCTATGATTCATATTAATATGTGTTTCATTCTCTAGAAGTTTTGCGAACTGTCCCGTAGGATTTTGTTCGATTGAAATTTTAATTTCTGCCTTAATGAGATAACCAATTACAGATTCGTGAATAGGGTATATCTGTTTAAAAAATAAAAATCCAATATCATTTCTATCTAACCTTTCTAGCGCTTCCTTGATTAAATAATAATTACTCCCCCAACTGACAATTAAATACTTAAAATCCTTATTTCCGATAAACTCTGGAGGGATTGTCTCTTTTTTTATAAGTTCTAATTTCTTAATTCTTTTTTCGACAGTTTTATTTCTTAAATATGGATCTTCAGTAATAACTCCAAATTCATCGTGAGTATGAGAATCTGCATCAACTAATCCATCTCCATATCCAGGTATCCCTCTTGGTGAGATTCCATTTTCTGTAAAGAAGTATCGTTCATAATCTTCTTCTGTTTTTACTATATGTTTATTAATTTGCAAATTTTCATGATCTAATGATTGTATATTATAGTAGGAGTCTACTAGATATTGATCAGTAAGAATAAATACAGGTACATGAAATTTTTGCGTTAGGTTAAAAGCCTTTTGAGTTAATTTAAAAGCATCCTCGATAGTTCCTGGTGAGAAAATTATTCTGGGAAACCAGCCTGCACCAGCATGTAAGACAAGTTCTATATCCTCTTGGCAAGTCCTTGTTGGCATACCCGTTGCTGGACCTGGTCTTTGTCCTACGACAATCACAATAGGTATTTCTGCCATTCCCGCAAGGCTTACTCCCTCAGTCATTAGGGAAAATCCACCTCCAGAAGTAGATACAAATGAGCGAGCACCAGCATAAGATGCGCCCAACGTTTTATTTATTGCACTTATCTCATCTTCAGTTTGATCGATAATCATACCAAATTCAAGAGCGTGTTGAGCTAAAAACGTACCAATACCAGTAGAAGGTGCCATCGGGTAAAAACAAGCAAAATTGCAACCCCCTGCAATTGCTCCTAATGCAATAGCTTGAGTCCCATCTAAAATATAATCATTTTTAACTTCTAAATTTTTTTCTATTTTGAATTTTTGTTTAATTCGATTAGAGGATATTACATTCTCTATTACATCAAATCCATTATTTGCAGCTTTGATGTTGTTATTAACAATTTCTTGTCCTTTAATTCTGAAATTATCGGTAATTAAGTCTTTAAGAATAGATCTTTCGGCCCCTAACATGCATAGAACGGCCCCCAATGATATGATATTTGCGTAAATCCTTCCACCTATTTCATTTGATAGTTCAGTAAACGGAATATCCACTTTATCACATTTAATATCAGGAACAGTTTCAATATATTGCTTTTCACCAATAATTAAGGTACTCAGAGAAATTCTCTTCCTTAAATGAGGCAGAGCTTCCTCATTTAGAGGGATTAATAGATCAATTCGATCAAGGTATGCACGAACAGGTTTAGAAGATATACGAATAGTTGTAGAGTTTACTCCTCCTCGAACCCTTGACATATATTCTCTTGTTGCAAATACATGATAACCAGTTCGCTTCAATGTTTTAGTTAATAATGTTTCTACAGTTTGGATTCCTTGACCAGCAGCACCACAGAGAACTATTGAAATATCTTCCATATAATTTAATTTACTCATAAGACATATGATAAATCCAATATGATTTAGATTTATAAATAAAAGCTAAATTAGTTCATTAAAATTTAAGATTATATTAGTTTCGGAAATATAAGGTTAAAAAAGCTTTTTTTATAACTTATAAATCTTATTAAGGGGAATCATTAGCCAATTTTTTATAAATTACCCTTAATTTTCTTAAAAAAAGAATAAATTATTCACATCAAGGTTAACTAACATGTCGGTAATCGGTATTGATAAAGAAAAATGTACAAATTGTAAGCTCTGTATCCAAGAGTGTGGTCGTGCTTATTTTTCTGTTAATAAAGATAAAGAAGTCGTTTTCAATGAAAGTCTAAATACATGTAATATCTGTGGACATTGCATAGCAATTTGTCCTGAAGATGCGATTAT
>JAHLWJ010000466.1 GCA_019057975.1 Promethearchaeota archaeon
TATATATACGTTCACAATAAACACACTGTATTTTCAAGGGTTTTTCTTCAAGAACTATGAATTTAGCGCGTGATATTTCGTTCTTTAACCGATTTTTACAACTATTTATAATTGACCTTTTTTTTTAGAGTATCAAAGTCCCTGTGGTTTATAAAGATAATTGTGAAGAAAAAGTATGTTCAGGTAAAAAATACCCAATAAAATTACATAGGGAAAAATTACCAATATAACAAAAGTAGAGGACGTAAGTTCATCGTTTGTAATGGTATTAAAATTTGCTGATAATTCCCCTATAATCACATTTTTTGTTTATAAAGGTCTGAATGAATGATATTAAAATAATTTTACAAAAAAGATAAAAGGTAAGAAGGTGATTAAAATTTTATTTATTTAGGCGACAAATTCCCTGAGGTTAAAAAACCGTTAAAAAAATGCCTGGAAACCATGAAATTGGTGATTATAATTTCGGAGTAAATGAACCGTGATAGAACCATCTAACCATGAGAAGAGTAAGACATTTCCAGAGATTAGAGCCATTCCAATCGACAAATTTGGTTTGGAGAATTTTTTCAAATTCAATTGGAGATGTCCCAAATGTCATGTGGAACATGAAAAACGGGTAGCAGGTGAAATTTCACATGTGATAAGAAATATTGCTAATAGAGTCATATTATGTTTATATATTGGGAATGGGAACATACATATATTTCTTTATCTTTAGCATCTCCGAGTAATGAACCTTATTCTACTGATTTATCTTGCTCAAATCTTTTTGATAAAGTATATAATACCTCAATACCCTTATTATTAATTTTATATATATAGCCCTTAACATCGACATCATTAAGATAATGGCTTTTATTTACTAAATTATATTTTACCAGGCAATCAACATATCGATATACTTGAGTTTTTGATATTTTAACCTTATTTTCTATCAGGAGATTATGATATACATAAGTGATTTGATTTGGATGGTTATTTATAAGCCTTAATATTGTCAATACCCTACTATTAAGAAAATCTGTTATTTGTGTTACTGATGAAAAAGAAAAGACTTCCATATAGCATTATATATAGTAAAAACTTATAACTATTTCGTTTAATGGAAATCTTATTGAAATTTGTCGGAAATGAAGGTCTCTGGATAATATAAATTATCAAAGTGTTGGATTAGTAGATTTCTTCATCCAATATAGACTGTATTTATGAGCTAATAAAAATAAATCATGATTTTTACACAGTCTTTAAATTTTTAAAAACATATATATAGTTTAACTAAAGATATATTATTATAAAACAAAAATTAGAGAAAAGTCGTAGGTGAATCATTAATGGAAGTATATACCCCATCTTTTAATAAAGTAAGAGATCTGTTAGAAAATAAGATCTTAAGATATATAGGATTTAATATTGAAGTTAGTTCAAATGATATTAACGAATATGTAATGGACCTTAAGGAAAATAATAGAAGTAGTGATAGAGACTTTGATTTGATTGATTTTACATTCAGCTTTCCCTATAGCAGCCAAGTCCAAGATTTGATAGTAGATTTAGTTAGACGATGCGTAATAAAACAAACAGAAGATGGATACGCACTCTCAAGTTTAGGTAGGAAATATATTAGAGAACAGAGATGAATTTTTCTAAAAAAATTGACAATATATGCGAGTTTATTTTCAAAAATTACGGAATTCATGAAGGATTTCCAAAGAAAGATAAATTAATTATCCACGATAATGTATTTGGTACTTTAGAATTCACAGAATATGAAAGAAAGATTATAAATAGTCCTTTTTTGCAGCGATTAACTCAAATCAGTCAAATGGGATTGGCTAACACTGTATATCCCGGAGCTGTTCATAACCGTTTCTCTCATAGCTTAGGCGTATCGTATATAGCAGAGAAAATATATATTCAAGTAATGAAGAGCGAAAAACGCAGTAATGCCAAAAGAAAAATCGATATCAATACAGTTAAATTAGCGGGCTTAATGCATGATATTGGTCATGGTCCTTTTTCACATGTGTCAGATGAACTCCTTAAAAGGTTATCTCATTATTCTTATAAGTATAAGTATATAGATGCGAAGATTTTCGCTCATACTGATGAAAGGTTAAAAGATGTCAGAAATATCCATGAATTTATAGCTTTTCATTTACTTCAGTCTGATTGTTTAAAAGAATTGATAAGTAATGTCTATAGTTGTATTCCTCTTGATCAAGAATTGATTCCATACTGTATTACAGGCAATAAAGAACCATCCGGAAACCTTTATGGACCATACAAAGATTTACATAAAACATTATTAATAAAAATTATTAATGGATTTTCAGATGCAGATAAGATTGATTATCTTTTAAGAGATTCTAAGTTTTCTGGGTTACCTCTTCCTGCTGACATTGATCGATTGATATCATTTTTTAAAAAAATCAAACCTAATAATACATCATATGAGTTGGGGGTTGATGAAAAGGGAACAAGGGCATTTCATTTATTACTACAATCAAAGGCTAAAATGTATCCAACCGTTTATCAACACCATACCACACAGAGTTTTGAAACTATTCTACAATTTGGTATAATATCAGCAATATTAAATGTAGATGAAGCTACAGTTGATATGGATCCTGAAATATGGCCTTTTATAAAGTGTGGTTTAGATTTACAATATTATACGGATAACTCATTGTTAGATTACTTAAGAATTATTAAAGACCCAATATCTAATGATGTAGTAAAAAGAATATATAATAGGAGACATTATAGAAAGCTTAGCAGAGTTTACACATGGGAAATATTGAAACAGAATGTAATAAGTACAACAGAATTTAAAAAAACAAATATTGAGTTGCAAGCTCTTGAAAAGGCTGGAGACATTGATAAATTCGAAGAAAAATTTAAAGAGTTATATGATAAACATACCGAGGAAGAAGAAGGAAAAGTTTCAGGTTTTTATGGTGAATTTGACACTTTTGACAAGATTAAAAAATTCAAAAAAGACATGATTTCTAAAGATCCAGAAATTATGAAAAAACTTAAATCATTACTCCCTGAAGTAGAGGAGGAAATATTATATAATTATGGGATTTGTATAAGAATTGCTGATGAGTTACCAGTAAATCCTTATACTCAACCGTACATTAAAAGATTTAATCAATTTAAAGATGAAATGGAACTATTATCCTTGTCTCAGATGAAATTTCGTGAACCCAAGATTCTAGATTATCAACAAATCACTTTTTATTCTTTACCAGAAATTTCAGAAAAATTAGAGCCTATTATAAAGGAATTTATTAAATTAAAACTCTTAAATTAATAGAGTCCGCAAGAACTATTCTCTTATCCAGAAGTTAGACTTAATAAATGATCCTTTAAGAAAATCAACTCTAGTTACTGAAAATATTGAAAAATATATTTCAGCTATATATGAACTTTCAAAAGTTGGTAATAATATTACATCACTTACTTTAAAAGAATATCTTGGATTAAAGAGTTCAGGTGCTATACTTAATTTCTTTAAAGAAAATAAATTTATCAAGCTTTTTATAGATGTAAAGAAAGGAAGACCCTATAGCTTCACTTTAAATAATAGAGGAAAAGAAGCTATATCCCTAATATATCATTTTAGGAATTTTTACAGTTCCCTTTAGTATCATGATAAAATTAATTGTAATCCAATTTCATTATCTGGTACCATTAGAGACTAAAATTGGATATTCTGTCTTATTTTCTTTTCTTTTTTCTCCTTGGACGTAAATACAATTTCTTCAAGTTTGTATATTCTTTCACAATAAATACACTGAATTTTCAAAGGTTTCTCCTCTAAAACGAAGAATTCAGTATCAATCGGTTCATCCGAATTTGAAATGCATGTCTGATTAATGCATA
>JAHLWJ010000086.1 GCA_019057975.1 Promethearchaeota archaeon
ATTTTGAGAAATATATCGCAACTCCTAATGTACTCCTTAATAATGGTTCAGATCATCATGAAGCTCGCCTAGAAATTCCTGAAATAGTAAAGCAATGGAACATTCTACACCCTGACAAAGAATTAAAACAAGCTGATTTTGAACATTACGTCAATAAGGTTTTAGAGTCAAATCCAAAATTAAAAGAATTCCAAGGAGAATTAAGAGGTGGAAGATATGCACATTTATTATCAGGAGTTTTTTCCACACGAATGTGGATAAAACAAAGAAATACCGCAATAGAATACCTATATGAAAAATATTCAGAACCATTATCAACAATTTCATGGATTTTAGATAAACATAATGAATTTGTTTACCCAAAGGATTATATATTAGCGGGATTAAAGTGGCTTCAGAAATGTGCTCCACATGACTCAATTTGCGGATGTAGTGTCGATCAAGTTCACGATGAGATGAAAACTAGATTTGATTGGGCAGAACAAATAGGAAACGAAGTTTTCAAGAATTCATTTCTTTATTTATCCGATCTTATTAACATTGATAACAAATATAATGGTCAAAATACTTTATTAGTATATAATCCGCTTCCTTGGCAACGTAAAGATATTGTTGAATTTAATACAATTTCGCGGAAAACTAGTGGTGAAAAATTTCCATATAATCTCAAATTAATTGACTTTGAAGGAAAAGAAATTGAAGCTCAAAATCATGATGTTGAAGAGGAACCTAGATTTACACGAAAGTTAGGTGTTAGTCATAAATTTTCATTTTTAGCGGAAGTTCCTGCATGTGGGTATAAAGTCTATTATGTTCTTCCTGTTGATTCAGGTCATACTTCCCCTATTGAGAGTGAAATCTTTAAGATAACAAGAGATTTTTTAGAAAACAAATTTTATAGAATTGATATAAAACCAGATGGTTTTATCACTGTTATTGATAAGGTTTCAGGAGTTACTTATGAAAAAATTTGTGAATTCGAGGATGTAGGAGACTGGGGAGATGAGTACGATTTTTCTGGTCCCTTAGAAAACCAGGCCAATTTAACCTATACAACAGAAGATGTTGCTGTGTTTGAGAGATCTGCGTATATAGATGGACCAACTCAAAAAACTTATAAACTTAGATTAAATTTAAAGCTTCCCCACTCACTTACAGAAGATCGTTATAATAGGGAAGAGTGGCTTGTTGATAATAAAATAACTATATATATCTCATTATATAAAGAGATTAAACGAATTCACTTTAAGATTGAACTTGAAAATAAAAGCAAAGACCATAGAATCCGTGTCTTATTTCCTACTAAAATAAAGGCTGACAGAGTTTATGCTGATGGTCATTTTTATGTTGTTCCAAGAATGGTCAAATTACCTAAAGCAGATGATTGGGTTCAAAAGCCTTTACCTACAAATCACCAAAAGGACTTTGTGTCTGTTAGCGATAATTCAAGAACATTTGCTGTTATAAATAAAGGATTACCAGAATATGAAGCTGTCATTAAAGAAAATAACACAATAACTTTTGCTATTACTCTCCTGCGATGTATTGAATGGTTGTCTCGTGATGATTTTATGACACGTATGTCTCATGCAGGTCCAGGTTTTAACACCCCGGGAGCACAATGCCTTGGTAAACATAGCTTTGAATTATCGATTACTACTGAATCAAAACCAAACTGGTTAGATTCAGAAATACATCTAAGAGGTAAAGAATTTAACAATCCCCTTAAACCTCTCTTTCCAGTTATGGTTCATGGTCCCTTAAGAGTTGCAAATAAAGTAATTTTAAGACCATCTGGAATCATTTCTTACTTTAATAATATTAAAACGAAGGAATTAGATTCGTTTTTACCTCCTGTTTTAAGTTTTCTTGCAATTGATAATAAAAGTATTGTTTTAAGTGCATTAAAAAAGTCAGAAAAAGGGGATTACTTAATTATTAGAGTATATAATATATCCTCATCTTCTCAAAAGGCAACATTAACCTTTTTCGATAAGATTTCAATAAATGACGTTAAACTCGTGAATTTTTTAGAAGAGGCACCTGAACATGAAATTAAGGCAAAAATTAATTGTTTTAATAATAACTTACTTGAAATTGTATTAGAACCACACGTAATTGCCACATTTAATATTGACCTTGAATTAAAAAAGTGAATAAAGAGATGTGAAGTCAGAAACATGCTACCAAAATAAGAATAAAAGAGTCATTTATAGAAATCCATAAGAAGGGAAAAAGACAACAATCATCCACGAGTAGAAAATACTTATGAAAATCGTAGATCCTAATATATTACGCCCTGAATTTATATAAACCCATGTAACTGTGATGTTTTGTATAATCGAGAAAATAACCCATGCTAGTAAATAAAGAGCATAAGGTGGTAAATATGCCAAATTGAGTTTCCCAACAAGTATAATTGAAACAATAAGAAAATTATCCATGAAAATTCCAATACCTACCATAGTAAAATATTCCTCAAATTTATTTGAAGTTTTCAATCGACCTTGAACATTCCTAAAATAGAATTCTCTAATCAGAAAAAAGGGGAAAGATAGTAGAGTTAATAATATCATTTTACCAGCACCTCTTATAGTTGGTAAAGTATTTTGTACGGACCAATGCCAAATTGCTGCTATTGACAATATTGATATCAAAGCAATACTAATTCCAAATAATATTGAACGACCAGGTTTTATTGAGCACATTCTTTTAATCTTTATAAACAGATCTTTGAAAGAGAACTGTTCCTCCCAGTTCAATAAAAGAAAATTATATATTATAAATGATCCAATTGCAGCTCCAATAATGAGTAATAAAGTTATGGTTGTTGTAGAAAAGGCGAGATTTTCTGTGGAAATGCCTGAAAGAGATAAAAAAAAGGCAATTTGAATTAATTCTACAGGAATAGTATAGTATAATATTAATTTTCTTATCGAAGCTTCTCCTAATTCTTCTAATATATCTTTCTCAGGTAAAATTACTCTATGTTTAAAAAGATAATTGCTAACATAAACAACTAATATTGAATTAAGTGCAATAACTGCTGCAAGTGAAACATATGAAAAAATTAGTAAGGCTGTGGCAGTTATGAAAATATTACTCCCCTTTTCCCCATGAAAAGCTTGTTCAAACCATTGAATTGTTTGATAGATGATAGCATAATCTACTACTTCAGTTAAATGTCCTGCAAATGGGCTAATAAAACCTTTAGTGTTATTTCCGTCATTAAAATCTCCATAATACAATTCTCCAACTTTTACATCTTCTCTTCCCGTATATGACCTTAAGACTTCAAGGATTTTTTCCTCAGTCAATCCAGGATCGTATCTCCCTGATGCTAAAAGAAAATTAGATATATTCGTAATGTTTGAGGATACTGCTCCAATAGCTATAGTTGCATTAATTCTATAGGGATACGTCTGTGATAATGCTAATGCTACATAAGCACCTAATGAATGACCGACAAGCCCAATTTCTGTAATGTATGATAAACTATATTCCAAGTAATCTACTGCTGCCTTCATATCGAGAATTAACTTACTACGGTAAAAGGCTCCTCCAGAAGCACCATGCCCACGAAAATCAATGTTTATGACCGTAAATCCTCGTTTTACAAGTTCTATGCTTAAGGGTTGCATATTGAGCTTACTACCAAAAAAGCCATGTCCAACCACTATCCCACCATGACTTTTTTCTCCTTTTGGTGTGTATTTATAAGCACTAATATATACCCCATCCTCCGACTCGAGTGCCAACGATTCAATCGTGTATAAATTCTTCAACTCGGGAATATAAGTTAAAATGAGTAATGGAATTACACCAATACATAATATTGAGATACTGACAAATAAGCCTAATTTTTTCTTATCGGATCTTAAATTTTTTAAGGTTACCAAATCTCTTTTTAACCCATATTTTTAGAGTTATAACTTATCGTAAAAGAATTTTCAAAACTCACAAAGTTTCAACTTTTCTAGTAATTAAGAATATTGATAATTTGAAATTACTTATATTCTAGTAAAACTTTTGTTTTATAATTTAGAAGGAACATCATTATTAATCAAGACCAACGGTAATACCTAATGAAACTTAATGAGTATTTAAAAGAATATAAAGCCAAGATCAACGATGCAATTAAATCTATTTTTGACATGAAATTAAAAAATATAAAAAATAGATTTTTAGAAGATTATTATTCAGAACTAAAAGATTATTTCCTAGCCGGGGGAAAAAGAATTCGTCCATTACTATGTATCGCTACTTATAATGCATTCAATGAAAGAAAGGATGAAAGAATTGTATTTACAAGCGTGGGTACTGAATTTCTCCATAATGCTTCGTTAATACATGATGACATTATTGATAAGGATGATTTTAGACGGGGAAAACCCGCATTCCACTTTAGATTTCGAAATTACCATGAAAAGTATGAATTAAAAAGGATGATAGCATCAGATTTCGGTAATTCTATAGGAATTATTGGAGGAGATTCAGCTTTTTTTTTAGGTTTAGAAGCTTACTTTCTTAACGATTTTAATAGGGAATTGAATTTTAATGCGATAAAATATTATAAGCAAGCCTTTATAGAAATTGCTAATGGAGTTTTAATTGAAACTGATATGGTAAACCAAACAAATCTCACCCTTTCTGATTATATCGAAATGATTTCATTAAAAACTGGAGCCTTGATTGAAAAATCGATTTTAATAGGAGCAAATTATGCAAGAGCGGCTGATGAGTGTATTAATGATCTTTCCATCTATGGTATAAATCTTGGTATCGTTTTTCAAATAACTGATGACGTTTTAGGAACTTTCGGGGCGGAAAAAGTAACTGGAAAACCAACAGATGGCGATATCCGAGAAAATAAATTAACTGCTTTAAAATTAACTGCCTTAGACAATTTAGAAAACTCAAATAAAATGCGACTTATTGAATTACTTGAAAATCCTAGTATGACAAAGAATGATGTTCAGGAAGTTAAGGATTTGTTTATTAAAGCAGATGTAGTTAATTCATGCAAAGAATTAGCAAACGTATACTTTCAAAAAGCAAAATCATCTTTGGATAAATTGAAACCATCTATCAATCAATCTGAAGTAGAATTTTTTGAAAGTCTATTAAATTTTGTAGTGGAGAGAAATTTCTAAAGAGAAACTATCTCCATATGATATTTTAATTTTTTTATTAATTTAATATGGAAAAAGATAATAACTAAAAATCATAGAAGAATTATTAAGTTCAATACTATAAATTTTCTTTTATTAAAACTATTGAGATAGAGTTAGATGTTGGTAGCGATTACTGGAGCCACGGGAGTCGATTTAGCAGTTAAATTTCTAAAAACTCTGAGAGAAAAAAAGATTGAAATTGAACTTATCATCTCTAAAATTGCCGAAAAAATAATAGATATTGAAACGGATAATAAAATTTCTGATATTCGTAAAATAGCAGATAAAAACTATGATGTAGATAATCTATTATCTCCACCAGCAAGCGGTTCCTACAAGATAGAGAGTATGGTTATAATTCCTTGTTCAATGAAAACATTATCAGCAATAGCAAATGGATATGCAAATAATTTAATTTCAAGGGCCGCAGATGTAATGATCAAAGAAAAAAGGAAATTAATACTAGTTGTAAGAGAAACTCCTTTCAGTGCGATACATCTTGAGAATATGCTTAAATTAGCACGATTAGGAGTAATTATTTGCCCCCCAATCCCTTCATACTACATAAAACCTAAAAGCGTTGAAGAACTCATTGAATACACCATAGGAAGGATATTAGACCAAATTGGGATTGAAAGTAATATAAAAAGATGGGGAACAATATAAGAAAGTAAAAGTTGATTATTCAGTTATTAAGATTAATGTAAGGCGAATTTTAATTGAAAATGCTCCAAGATATTTGGATTCTGCATAAATCTGGAATAGTGATTTTTCATAGAGAATTCAATGAATCTGTATCCCCTCAAGCTTTTGGGGCAATGATGAGTGCGTTAAGCGCTTTTGCCGAACAATTAGCTGATGGAGGATTATCCAATTTTGAATTAAATAATAAAAGATTTACCATAATTAAGAAATATGATCTTAAATTTATTGCTAATTCGTCAAAACAATTTAATCAGAAAAAAATTAATCGTGAATTAGAAAAAGTATCAAAAAAATTCTTGAAACTCTACTCTGAAAAATTAGAGGATTATAAAGGTCAAATTGGTGCGTTTACTCAGTTTGAAGAGATTATTGTGGATTCTTTAGAAGACAATCCCACACAATCCAGCTAAATTATTGGTTTAACCATCTATACAATTCACCGAGAATAACATACTTATCTCTTTTACATTTTAATTTAGCAATTTCATCTATATTCATTAACCATAGACATGAACGTAATTCATTTTTTAAGGTTCTTATTTCTTTGACAGTGTTAGAAATAGAATTATCTTTTCTATCTTTCCATGCAGATTGGAGAAAGTTATAAGCAAAACCTCCTAAATCAGCACCTAATACAATAGATTTTGCAATATCAATTCCCGTTCTTAAACCTCCAGTGGCAATTATTAGTTTTTGAGACACATTTCTAACATAAATTATACTAATCGGTGTGGGGATCCCCCATTCCTTAAATACTTCAGCTGGATCTCGAGTATATCTTTGATTATTAAGATTTTTACGTTTTGATTCAATTGCTGCAAAACTGGTCCCTCCAGCACCTCCAATATCAAACCCATCAAAACCAAGTTTATCAAGAATTAAAGCTAATTCCTGGTTAAAACCGGTTCCAACTTCTTTTGCAATTATCGGAATACTGTTTTTTTCTCGTATTTTTTGAAAATTTTTACGGAAAAGTTTATATGAAAGATCTCCTTTATCTTGAACTAATTCATGTAAAACATTTAAATGAATTGCCATAACATCAGCATTTATCATCTCTATACATTTGTTAAAATCCTCTAACTCAAAATTAATATTACTAACCTGCCCAATACCAATATTTCCGATTATGGGAATAGTTGGGGCAACATCACGGGTAATTTTAAATGAATCTAATAATGTAGAATCTTCAAGTCCTGCACGCTGACTTCCTACACTCATTATAATATTTTCTTCTTCTGCAGCTTTAGCCAAAATTTCATTTATTTCTTTTGAGACAGGATGACCACCAGTAATCGCTGAGATACAAATGGGTGCTGAAATTTTTTTATCATAAAACTTCACTGAAAGATCAACGTCTTCAATATCGACATCTGGAATTGGATGGTGAATTAATTTTATATCACTAAAATAATTCTTAGAATGTTGTACGTCATGTTCTAAGGGTATTTTGAGATGTTCTATTTTTCTATCCATTATCTCTTTAGAGTCATTCTCCTTTGGCATATTTTTCCTCTCCATTTGAGTCATTTCACATAAAAAATTGTTTTTAATTATTTATTATATTTGTACAAGTTACTTTTTCATTTTTTAAAGAATTATATACATAGTTTTCTTTCAATCCATTAATCAATTGTATAGGAACATTGAATTTACAAATCTGTTTTATAAAATCGATTTTACCTTCAATCCCACCTGTAACATCTATTTTTTTCTCCAAGTCCGCTAAGTCCAAGTCATCTAATTCACTTGAAAATATTTTAGATGCCAATTTTACATTTTTATCCTTAGGATCTCCATCATTAATAAAAATTCCATCGGTTTCAATTGCAAAAATAACTTTTGAGACACAATATTTTTGTAAGTTCTCACACAACTCAGAAATGATCTGATCTCCTGAAATTATAGAAAATGACCCTTGTTTATCAAAAATAATATCTCCATATAAAATAGGTAAAATATTAAGATCTAAAGCGGTTTCAATGATGTCAATAGATTTAGTAATGACATTTTCTGCGTTTTTTATAAAAATGCTGGAGGGTTGGATTGATAAAACTGGATAATTTCGTTCTAAAAATAAGTTTACTAAATAAGAATTAAATTTAATCATAGCTTGATGGGTTTCAGTTAATCCAAAAATTTGATTTGGAATAGAATTATCTAACCCCTTCGAAATGCTGTATTTTTTTGCTAGAGGATGTCCAAATGAGCCACCACCATGAATCAGTATTACTTTTTCGTTAGCATCAATAATTTGTTGAATTGTGCTTTTAGTAACCTCCTCTCTGATAAAAAAAGGTTTATTTTTATCAGTTAGTAAACTTCCACCTAACTTTAATAGTATAATTTCATTCTTCCTTTTCAATTTCAACTCTCTCTCATCCGATCATAGTTTTCCAGGCATCATATCCTTTACTTTCGATAGCATTAGCAATTTTTACTTGTTTTTCTTCATTTTCCGCCAAAGCAATAACCAAACCCCCTCGACCAGTCCCAGTCATCTTAGCACCAACAGCTCCATTCTTTAATGCTATTTCAACCAACTTATCATTTATTTCTCCTGAAACTGTAATTTCTTGGAGAAGTTTGTGGTTTTGATTCATTAGATCTCCTATAGTGATAATATCCCCATTAATTAATGCATTTTTAGCATCTTCTACTAAATTTTTATATTCAGCAAAAATTTTTTCGAATTTAACAGGGTTCTTTTCCTTTAAATGTCGAACATCAGCAACAACTTCTGTCGTTGATGCCGTAATTCCTGAATTTGCTATTACTAAAGACATCTTTTTTCGAGCTTGCAATAGATCCATAATATTTTTACCTCCACTCATGTTTTTTTTAAACCAAATTAACCCGCCATAAGTAGAAGCTGTGTTATCAATTCCAGAAGGTGTTCCGTGGTACGATTTTTCTCCTTCATATGCCGCTTCATTTATTTTTTCATCGTCCAAATCAAGATTAAAAGTATCATTAAGGGCACGAGCTAAAGATGTGCATTGAGCGGCAGAAGCTCCAACACCACTTGCAGCAATTAGATTACCGCTAAATGTTATCTCAAGTTTTTGATTTTTCGTATCTATTTTTAAATAATCAATAACGTTTTGTACGGATTGCATCGCCTCATTATGTTTTTGCTTTTTATAACCAGGAGTTGCTGGTCTCTGGTCATCAACCGTCCATCCATTTCCTTCAATAACTTTAACATCTGCTGTTGTATACGACCCTAACGCAGATGCAATTGCTGATAGTCCATAAACTACAAAATGTTCACCGAATAAGATTGTCTTTCCATATCCCTTCCCTATACCCATTTATTTTACCTCCACAGTTCCTTCTGAGCCATTTACAACGAGAACTTGTCCAGTGCTTATGTTATTAATATCAATTTTATCAACACACGGGATTTCACTAATAATACATCCTACTGCTATGATAGTATCAATCTGTCTATTAACAATTGCTACTGGGGCTGTGTTATTTTTCTTCATTCGATACATTGTGTATGATCCTACTGTCGATCCTTTACCAGTGGGAAAAACTAAAACTTTCCCTGTTATAGATTGACCTTCAAGTTCGTGTCCAACCTCAACCACCTTACCAGTATCAGGATCAACACCCCCATAAAATGAAATTCCATCTTTAGTAACAATTGCTTCTGCTTCAGCAATTCCTTTATATATTTTTCTTCCCGATAACTTCATCCTGTCGCCTCCTCGATGCATTCTTCAATTGACCCAATTTTTACTTTAAACTTATTCTTTGCACGCCCATAATAGCACGCTTTTGCTGAATCTACCATAATTCCCTTAAAACGTCCTTTAATAGGGGCTACAACACAGCAAGTATCTGCTGCAAATTTTGCTCCTGCATCTTCAATTATTTTAGAATAACCTGCCTCATCAGCGATTCTTTTTGTAGGTCGAGCAGTTGTGATCCAAAATTCTTTTTTTACTTTCTTTCCATTCAATAAATTCGCAATTTTTGCGATTTCGTGGATTGAAGCATGAGGACAACCAATACTCACAAAATCTATCTCAAGATCATCATCAATAAGCTCATCTCGTGTTTTTTTCAACTTTTCTTGGCTAATATCAACAATAATATCACTTGGCCTAGGGTATCTATTATACTCTGGAGTTATTCCTTCCATATGAAATAATGCGGTCCCACCATAAGTAGCAACAGAAGCGCAAAATGACTTGAGTTCTTCAACAGTTGCTCTGGAAATTCCAGTTATGTAAGGTATTTTCTTTCCAAATTCAACCAACTTGTCTCCAATTATTTTTCCTAAAACTCCAAATTCGTCTGTACCTTTAACTTGGGCATTAACTTCAAATAAAACTTCCCCATGACGATTTTCCTCCAAATGATACCCATATTTAGGTGTTTTCCCTATAATGGCTGACGCTAAAGCACTTGGGCCACCCTCACGATTAGTTCGAGCACCAATAACAGAATTAGAATAACAAACAGCACTACTTTCAGCCCAAGCAAGGTGTTGACCAAAATGAGGTGTATTTCCAATTAAGTAAGGTGTACAAGAGCAGGTTGTTATAACCCCCATTTTAGCAAAAGCATCTATCGCACGATTCTGATTTTTAGCAAATTCTTTATCTATCCCTAATGCCTGCCAATTTTCGCGATCCATTCCTGCGGGGTTTAATGTTGTTAACACTCTTACTTTACCATCTTCTGCCATTTCGCTTAAATATTCCAATCCCGCTTCACCAAGATTAGCATAGGAAACTCCCGCTATCTGAACCCCAACAACATCTACCATGCATTCAGCATCAAAGATTTCACCTAATGCGGCTAAAATCTCCATAGATTTTTTAGCGGCTTTTCCATACTTGCCATCCAGCATGTCTTGTTCTTCTGATGTCAACTTCATTTCAATCTACTCTTATATTATAAATATTTATTCACATCTACTTTAGGAAACTCTGCTATATCAAAGCTTTTTCCTTTCACCACTAAAGGCTTGGTTAAATCAAAGCCAATCTTCGTCGTCATCTTCGTTCCCGGTTCAGCGCTCGGGTCTAAGCTACTTCCTGGTTCTTTGTCTTTGACAACCATTCTGGTGTCCCCTTGAAAACGCGTGGCGAAGCTCCATTCCACAGCCAGAGGATTATAAATGTCGATATCTTTGTCAACAACAAAAACATGCTTGCAACTCGAGTGTCCCCTGAAAGTTCCTTCTATTGCCTTTCTTCCATCTTCTTCTGATTTTTTATCAATTTGAACTATTGCATGCAACCAAGAAGACCCGCCGGGACTAATATTTACATCCAAACACTTAACTCCTAATTCATTTACTTTACTGAAAATAGTGGGTTCCCTAGGCATACCCATCAATATTTTATGTTCAAGCGCCCCTGGTAATAAGGCTTGCCAAATCGCATCTTTTCTATGAGTAATTCTTTTAACTTCAAAAATAGGTTCCTCTCTAATTACATCATATGTCTCAGTCAGATCAACAAAAGGACCTTCAACGTGTCTTTCTTCAAAAAAAACGCGCCCCTCTAATACAAATTCCGCTTCTGCGGGTATTAGAAGATCTACTGAGTTTGCTTTTACAACTTTAATTGGTTCTAGTGCATTAGCAATGTGTAATTCATCAACACCAATATCAACAGAAGTAGCTCCAGCAATTAGAATGTTGGGGGTATTCCCAATACAAAAAGCTACTTCTACTTCGCCATTTTTTTCTAAAAATTTATAGAAATGACGTCCTTTAACTATTCGAGTGGCAAATTTGTCTTTAGAATACTGCATTGCTCGATGAAAATCTAAGTTTTGCCCATAATCAGGATCTCTTGTTACAACTACTGCAGAACTAATGTAATTTCCCCCATCTTTTTCACAATGAAATAAAATGGGTATTTTATCTAAATCTATGCTTGATTCGATTACTTCTTGACAAGGAGCATTAGACACAATTTCTGGTTCAGAACGTTCAGATATTGCTTTTGAAAGCATTGGTATGAGATCTGCGGGAGTCACACCAAAATATGATGCAATAACATTCTTTGTACAGAACACGTTACCTACAACGCGAAAATCTGATTCTTTAATATTATTAAATATTACAGGGGTCGGTTCAATCTCCTTTAAAATTCCAGAAATATCTAGTTTTTTAGAAACTTCTACATCTACCTTTCGGAGTATTCCTTCCTTATCAATTTGGTTTATATATTCTCTAAATCCCATAAAATTCATCTTCTATACATGTCTATCTTGATAATATGAATAATAATAGTGGTTTTTCTTAGAGGAGTTACAGAACCACTTTTTATAAAACTAAAGGTTTTCACCATCATTTATTTTTTTTAAAATTTCTTTTGCGTAATCAACTCTTATTTTTTTCGCTTCTATCATTTTTTTAGCAACTTCTTCTATTAATTCATCAGGTACACCCGCAATTTTTGCTATGTTACGAGAATGAAGTGCCATATGACCTTTTTGAATACCTTCCGAGGCTAAAGCCCTCAAAGCCGCAACATTTTGAGCCAAACCAAGAGCGGCACCTACCTGAGACAGTTCACTAGCACTTTTTACTTTTAAGATCTTCAAAGCTAATCGTGCCATAGGATGTATTTTTGTCATTCCACCGATAATTCCTAGAGCAAGAGGGACTTCAATTTCTCCAACCAGATTTCCTTTTGAATCCAATTCGAATTTAGTTAATGGAGAATATTTTCCACTTAAAGAGGCAAATGCATGAGCACCTGATTCTATAGCTCGAGTGTCGTTTCCAGTTGCTAATGTTAAGGCAACAATACCATTCATTATTCCTTTATTATGGGTGGTCGCACGATATGGATCAGCTAATGCAAATTCATATGCATTCAATATTCCTTCAACAACTTCGGGACCTCCTAATAAGTCTTTATCGAAAGTTGCTTTACTTTTTGCTATTCGATGGGTAGCTAGATTCGATAAAATGCGTAGATAAATTTTTCCTTCAGTGACTTCTTCAATATAAGGGCTTACTGCTTCTGCCATTGTGTTAACTATATTGGCACCCATGGCATCCAAAACATTAACCAATAAATGAATTATCAGCATCTTCCCTCTCTTTGTATCTAAATCCCGAATTTCCAGATCTAGTGCACCACCACCTAATTCATTTAACAATGGATCTTGATCATTTGCGATCTTTAAAATTTGGTCTTTATTATCTAAAATTTGTCTTTTTGCATATTCAATATCCTGTATTTTAGTTATCTGGATCTGTGAAATCATAACTGATCTTACATTTTCTGAAATAAAACCTCCATGTTTTCTAGCAAATTTGGCAGCATTCGAAGCTGCTGCAACAACTGAAGGTTCTTCAATAACCATAGGGATTATATAATCTTTACTGTTTATTTTAAAATTGAAAGCTAAACCAAATGGTAATTGATAACTTCCAATGACATTCTCGATTAAAGTATCAATCTGATTTGGCTTAAAATAACCTAATGTATTTAATATTTCAATTTCATCTTGATTTAAATTAACGAGCTCAGATAACAATTTTCGACGCTCATCCATTGATAATTTGTAAAAACCAGATATATCTGAACGAAATTCTTTCATTAACTTTTCACAATTTTATAAATTAATAAATTTTTCTAAATCGTTTCAGATTTATTGGACCCCTTAAGATTGAGTGTACGTATGAGATTGAGAAAGATTTTATAATATTCTATAATTGATATGATAGACTTGGAGTTCTCAAGTGCGTATTAAAAATAAAATTAATAAACATGGTGTTCAGGAATTGCTATATAAATAGGAGCCCAATTAAGTAATCCTTTAGCATTGAGATTTTGTTCATTCTCTGTTTCTACTCTCCTTATCTCATATTCTAGAGAATTGCCTTTACCGACATTACCTGCTACTCTTACAAGGCCTTTCTTTAAATACCTTAGATCCTCAGATTCGTTTTGAGCATAGGGTTCAGATGTTAATTTTGCAAATAGGGGAAAAAACCGTTTTTGAAATCCAGAATGTCCCTTAGGACAGTGGTTTAAACCACTTATATTTGGAATTATGCAACCTTCATCGCAAAAATGAAGTGTAAAACCCCTTTTATTATTTAATTTATGTTCAGCAATTTTTCCCAATAATATTATTGGCTTCACATCGCCATTTTTGATTAGCTCATATTCTAAAACGCTTTTCTTTTTCTTTAAATGAATGAAATCATTAATATTAGGTCTTTGTTTAACCACTTCTTTGAAGTCTTCTTGGATTTTAAGCAATCCTGAAATACAGGTAGCTCCTGAACCGTAAGAACCAAAATAAATTGTGTCATTATGATAAACATGATTTTCAATCAAGTATATAATCTGTGCCCACACTGCAGCGTTGTACATGTTTCCAAAATGCATAGGTACTCGTAATTGAGGGAAGACTCTCGCTTTTATATTAGTGTTCACCCATTCTGAAAGTCTTTCTAATGTTGATGATGAAAAACCTCTTTCATTAAGTTTTAAATAAAGATACTCCGGTAAAACAGTAACATCGTGTAAGAAAGAATCAATTTTTTTAAGAATTGATGATCTAAATTGATTTTTTTCAAATTTAGGCAAATCACTAATATGTCTGATCCAGCGTTTTAGAATGATTTGTTGCATAATTTTTAAAGGTAATTTGGAGAATGGCGCATGAAAAGTATAAAAATCCGCATGAAAATCTCCAATATTGCCAATTAAATCATCGTAAGCTTTCATTTGAAAGTCAATATATGTGCTTTGAGAATACTTCCCAAAAGCTTTCGCATTTAATTCATTCGCTGGCCTAAAAAAGTCGTTTACATTCCCGGAGATTTTTCCGAATTTCTGACTGAAAGTGGCAACTCTAGGATTTTTTGAGATAACGAGCCCGATCGCACCTGAACCTTGTGTTGGTTCCCCGGGGGAGCCTAAATGATATCGAGATATATCACTGCTGATTATAAGGGCTTTGGTTATAATTTCTTTTTCAATCATTGCGATTGCGTTAAGAATTGCTAGCGTACCACCTGCACACGCATTATAAACATCCATTGTTAACGCGTTGGGCGAGATGCTTAACATTTCAGCAAAGATGTTTGATATACTCTTAGCGGCATACACCTCTGTCTCAGTACCAACGAACAAACCATCGATACTCTTAGGAGAGATGTTTCCTCTTTGTAAGGCGTTGTATCCTGCCTTCAAACCTAAGGAAATAATATCCTCATCCACGTCAACAACTCGCATTTCTTTAGATAAAAGGCCTTTAGCATATTTTGCAGGGTCTACGCCTCTTTCCAATGCAAGTTCCTCGAGCTTTACGAAATGCTTAGGAGCATAGAA
>JAHLWJ010000467.1 GCA_019057975.1 Promethearchaeota archaeon
CTTTTCCAGTCTCCATCCTCAACCCAAGAGAGATCATAACCGTCTTTTGTTTTCCCGAAATCTTCATCAGTCTCCATAGTTATATTCTGTTGAGTTCGATAATCATTAATGAGGGAGAACCAATCTTTTACCATTTCGGGGTAAACCTTTGAGAAGAGAAACCAATCAAATTTGGTATTGTTTGGGCATGCCCAACATCCTATTCGCGAAAAACCGTGGTTGTATAAATTATTGTAAGGTAATCCTCTCCAAATAATATAAAGCCATACTTCTAATGTCGACCAGTAAAGAATTGGATACGCACTATGTTGTTTTTCATATTTAGTATTATCCATCTCTCTGGGGTAATTTGACCTAAGATTTGATTCTTCACGTCGGATGCCATCGAAACTTAAAACATGATTATGCTCAGAATTTGCATAATATTTACTAAAAGGGGCGCCCTTATTAGTAAAACAGCACCAGCGCATTGTTCGACTTGGTGGACCTAATTTTTCACACATAGCTATAAAATCTACTTCAGAATCTAAAAATATAAGGTCACCGAAATCCTTGCCATGTTCTTTCACATATTTAATAGTTTCAGGATATTCGATCCCTGTATCGGAAAAAACAATGGGGATATTACCCCGTGCTTTTTGGACTAAAAATGCGGTAACTGTACTATCTTTTCCACCACTAAAAGAAGTTATTTTAAAATATTTTGAATATTTTTTGCTTACAGAATTTATAAATTCGATAGCTTCAGCTTCAATTTCTTCCAGATAAAACAGATTTCCATTAATTAATTTCTCGACATAAATCAGATCATCTAAAAAATAATTTTTAATTTTGTTTCTCCCTTTTATTTGCTGAGATTCTTCTAATCTAATAGCAAATTCTCCCACATCCATGATACTTTCTAGGTTATCGGAAACATTTTGTTTTACTTGTATTTTAAAATGAGTTAGACCTTTTGATACATCAGAGATTAATCTATTTCTATAACGATAAAGTATTTTGGGGAAAAATATTTCTTTTATATTTTGATTTTTAATAGCAGTTTCTTTATAATATTCATATTCTTCTTTAAAAACAGGTTTTAGGTCAGTAACAATTTCATGACCTTGTTCACCGCAATTTAAGCAAATTTCCTTGAGGAGAGGTATATGGCAGTTAGTACACCAATAATGTTTCTTTTTGGTAATTTCACTCATTTTATTGTTGATGATATATGGTTAGCTGTTTATATTGATTTTTCTCAAGGTCTTCTAAAAACTCTGATTCAAGATCGTTTGGTAAAAGTGTTATAATCAAAAACTTTATTTTTGATTTTAAGACATTTTCATAAAGGTGGGGAATAAAACTAAGAAATCTTTTTGGGTCGGCGGAGTCAAGGTGTTGATCAATTGCTATAATTGGGTAATCGGGATAATATTTCATTTTTATAATTAATAATATTAAAATCGCGATAGATTTCTTTTCAAAATCAGATAAAGAATTAAATTTTTGGGGTTTTCCGTCAGAAGATTTAACTATAAGGCTAAGATCATAGTCGATATAAACTTCTTGAAATGACCAATTGAGTTTTTCTAATAAGATTTCTAATTCGGAATTAATAAAATCTATAAATTCAAGGTAAAAGCTCTCGATTGGCTCATTTAGCTTTCTGATAAATGTATCTGTTCTTTCAATTAATTTATTGTAGTTTTCTGGCAAAGTCAAGATTTTCTGAACCAACAGATTTTTTTTAAGCGTTAAATCGTCGTTTTCTTTTTTTATTATATTGAGTTTAGTAATTACTTCAGAATATTTTTCCTTTATATTATCGTCTTGGTTTGAAACCTCAATTATTTTTCTCTGAATCTCTCTAATTTTATCTTGAATAACCACTAGTTCTTGATTTTTGGTATCTATTTCTTTTTCTAATTTTTCTTTTTTGGTTTCATTATTTTCAATTTTTTTCTGTAAATTGTTTATTTTTGAAGATAATTCAGCGATTTGAGGAGGGATATTCTTTTGGTCGCTTATTAAATCGTTTAATTTATTCCGTTGTTTACTAACGGTTTGAATTTCAGCATTGATATTTCTAAGATTTTCATTTAACTCATATTTATTCGAGGTTAATTCTGCTAATTTTTTATTAATTCTTTTGATATTGATAGGATTTAAACAGTGTTGGCAGAGTTCAGCATCTTTTTTTTCATTTAGAGTTTCTTTTAATAAATTAAATTGATGATCGATGATTCTTTTATTAATATTTAACTCATTTTTTTGATTTGCAAGATTTTGCAGTTTACTATCAAATTTTTGAACTTTCTTTTCATTTTCAGCAATAGTATTTTCAAGCTTAATAAAATCTTCACGTTCTGATTTATTCTTTTTTAGTTTTCCTATGGTTATTTTATCTCTTTCTATCGTGGCGATTAATTTATTATTCTCTTCAATTAAGCTATCCAGAGTTTTTAGGCGAATAGTGTTATATTGATTATTTTTATATTCAAGATCTTCTTTTAATACACTTAATTCTTCGGAGAGTTCTTCATTTACTTGAATTTTACTTAATTCACTTTCAAGCAATTCTGATTTTTTCAGATTATCTCTTATTTTAAGTTCGATTTCTTTTCTATCATCGTTTAGCTTTTTTAATTCCTTTTCTTTTCTTTCTAAATACTCAAAATTTAATTTTTTAACATGTTTAAGAAGCATTTCGTAATTTTTTATATTGGAGATTTTGATTATCTCCTCTTTTATTAGGTCAATTGTTCCAGAATATTCAATTGATTCCATTAATTTATTATTTTTATCAATATAAGCAAATTTTATGACATTAGGATCATTTGAAATAAGGGTTCGTTTTTTGGACTTAATCGGCGGTGAACTGCCATCTAAAAACGATGTAATTTTTATAACTGGACTCGTAATATTAATCTCATATGTAATGTGTTCATTAGTTAATTTAACGCTTCCAGATTTTGTTTTATTATGAAGGAAATCCTCATATATTAGTTTATTTCCCTTTTGGTCGTCCTTAATCACTTCATTTACATTAATATTATTTAACAATTTTAACGAGTTAATGAGGGTTGTTTTCCCAGTAGCATTATCACCTACTACTAAATTTAAACCTTCTTCTATCAAAAACTCTTGAGTTCCTTTGAATCCACCGATATTATTAATCCTTAAGGTCCAATTACTCATAATTTCCCTCTAAAATTTTCTCTTCTTCAAATATTTCTCTTAGTGTTTTTGCAATAAAACTTTCTTTATTGGACTTTGCTATTTCTTTTACAGCTTGAACAAAATCCTCAATAAACTGCTTAATTTTTATATCTCTATTTTCATTTTCCCAAATCTCTTTTCCTCTTTCCAAGTCCATTTTTCTAAATCCTTTATGTTTTTTGGTATATTATGTTTATATATGGTTTTTTGTTTTTTTAAAATGATATAGGGACTAAATTTTTCGTTTAATCTTTTAGCCAGTTCCACCCCGTTCATTTTATTTTTAATTATTATCCAGGGTAACAACAAGGCTTCACATTTGGAGCATTGATTTTTTAATCTTATATCTAAATTTATTATATTATCTTTATATTCTTCTATTAAATCATATAGTTTTTTTCTAGAATTAATTTTAGTTATTAAGGAGAAAATACCGTCAAATTTTTCATGGCTTCTAAAATTAAAATCATATAAATTTTCCTGAAGATAGGCTGTTATCCATGGTTCACATTTTTCTACAAATTTTTTAAGTAGAAATATGCCTTCCCCCGTATTTTTAAGCATTATCCAAGGCTGAAATCCTTTACAATCATTACATTTATCATTTAAATTAATATCATGTGAGATAATTATGGAGTTTTTTCTTTTTTGTGGGTTATTTAATCTACTATTAATTAAATAGTG
>JAHLWJ010000468.1 GCA_019057975.1 Promethearchaeota archaeon
ATCATAGAAACTATAACTACTAAAAATTAAGTACATTTTCTGCAACTAATAAATTATAAAAGTTCTGCTCATCTAAATGAAATAAAAAGAGTTCAAGACTATGTGAAAGAGAACTATATTTAGGTAATAATATCCTTCCTAATTAGGAGAAAATTTTAATTCTTTTTCAATCTCAACCGATCTTTAAAATTAATATTGAATTTAGGATCTCCTAGCTGAATCATATTGAATATATTAATTTTGGTTTTCTATATCAAAGATTTAATTGAGATAAAAAATTTAGACTAATTAATAAAAATTCTTTCAAATTATAATAAATATTAAAAGGATTGACGAAAAAATGTTTCAAGAGAAAATTATTGATGATCAAATTCTTGAAAAGATGTCATTGGAAAATGTCTTCAAAATCTTTAATGATAATGTTTTTCCAATGCTAAATGAACAAGAACGAGAGTATTGTCAGGAACTACAAGAGTTTTGCTTAGATCTACACCCTAAAATCGATAAATCAAAAGATGTATATGGTTTACTTCCCGAACTTGGAAAACGTGGATATATCCAACGAGTAAATCCATGGAAAGACTTCAAACCATTTGGAATGAAAAGAGAAATATTATTAGGCACTCACATCTCGTTATTAGACCCTCAATTAGAACTAGCACGATTGGCAAGCGGGATATTATGTGGAAATCCTACTTTTCATTACTATGAACATGGAGGAGGATCTGATATACCCTTAAAAGTGCAAGATGAGCTTTTATCGGGGCAAAAAATTGGTTGCATTGGTATTACAGAACCTGAAAGAGGTTCAGATGCTGTGAATATGACAACTAAATGTACAAAAACAGAAGATGGTGTAATATATAATGGAGAGAAAGTTTATACAACTAATGGTGCTGTAGCGGATTATTTTGCCTGTTATGGGGTTTACGATGAAACAAAACCAAGAGATACTATGGTACAAGCTATTATTGCTCGCGAATTTGGTGTAAAAACGGAACGTTTAAAAATTAATTCTGTTCCAAGAGTTCAAATTTGCCATACTATTCTTGATAATGTCTTAGTGCCTCACGATTATATACTTGCAGATGATGGACTTGGATATAAAAGACTTTTTGAAGGTTTAGTTCCTGAAAGACTTTCAATAATGGGAAGTGGAGTCGGAATTTGCTGGGCAGGATTAATTTATGGCATTATTTATACGAATTTAAGGAAACAATTTGGTAAACCAGTAATCAGATATCAAGGAGTTGGTTACGGATTGGCAGATTTATTAACAAAATGTAATGCTGCCACTGCTTTAGCCTTACAGGCCGCGACTGTATATGATGAGAAAATTTTATTTTCAGAAAAACCATCTAAAGAGGCAGAAAAATGGGTTGCTTCAATTTCTTCGCAAGGGAAGTATTATTTAGCTAAGCTTACCCATGAAGTATGTTATGAAACCCAACAACATATGGGTGGCGTAGCGGTTACAGATAATACTCCTGTTGATGAGTTGTGTGATGTCAGTAAAATTGAAGAAGTCATAGGTGGGTCAAGAAATATCCAACTTCTTTTAATACAGTCTCAAATTCAGAGATATGCTGGATTATTATAATCCATTTTTTTTTATTTTAACTTAATTTTTCTAGTTTTCTTTTTCTCAAGATTAGTAATATTATACCGACAGATATGATTCCAATCGCAGGAATGACAACAGATAATATAATTATGAGTAGATCTAAACTCGAGACATCTTTACGTATAGTAATCTCTTTAAATACCATATATCCAGGTTTATCTATAGCGTAAAATCTTAGTATTATTTGCCCATTAGGTAATTCATTCCAAGCGTTCTGATCGATTGTTCCATTTTCAGTGAAAGTATAATTATTTAGACCACCATCAAGAGTATACCACATTAGATCCAGAAATCTTTCATTGACATTAATCTCAAAATCTGGGGCTGAACTCCCAAATTTGCTATTATTAGTAGGTTTTATAATTGTAATAATTGGAGGATCACTATCAACAATAGGGAGATAATCTTGTATTAAAGGAGAAAGACTGATAATATGCGGAGAGTCACCAATTCCGTCACCATTTGCATCAACACCAGTGTAATTATCCCAATAATTTCCAATTTCAGAATTATTCCATTTGTTATTTATTACTGCTTGAGCACAATGCTTAAAATTTTTTCTGAAGAAATTAGAATATATTAAATTAAATTCACAACCCCCTTCAAGGGTGATACCGCTTAATAGATTACCATTAAATATATTCTCTGTAATATTATTATCAGTACAAGAGAGCCCAAATGACAAACCTTCCAGATTATTATTGAATTTATTATTGAGAAATGTATTATTGCAGCAAAAACCGAATGCCCTAACTCCTCCTCTAAATCCATTATTTCTAAATAAATTATTTAAGAACAAATTATAGTTTCCATTGCTAAAATAAATGCCTTCATGTAAATTATCATTAATGATATTGCTTTCAATTGTCATATTATTACAATCTCTTGCATAAATACCATTATAATAATTAGAAGATAAATTGTTGTATAGGATTCTAATATCAGTACACTCAAATAATGAAATTGAAGTACATCCGTCAGACATATCTAAATCTGCTATTGTAGAATGATTACAATTTGCTAAATAAATTTGTCCAGCATTAGCAAATTCATTTTCACTTAGATTTGTCATGTTGATATAGAAATACAAATGCCCATTATTAACTAAATTAGTTGAATCAATATTATTATAGAGAAAGGTATGGTAATCTGAGTAAAATCCACAGTGTTCCATTAAATTTCCGGTTATTATATTATTGGAGCCATGAACAAAAAAAAATCCAAATCTTTCATTGCTTTTAAGAAAATTATCTTGAATTGTATTATTATCGCTATGCATTTCAATAAACATTCCATCATGATTATAATTTAAATTATTTGCAAATATGGTAGTATTATCACAATTTCTCATATATATGCCCTCTTGTTCACTATAATTTATCGTATTATTGGATATAGTATTATTCATACAATAACATTGTTGTATTATTTCTTGAGTAGGGTTAAGGATATCTGTCCATCCATCTAGATAAACCCCAATTTCGTTATAAGAGCAATTATTATTTAAAAGTGTACCGTTACATGCCCACATGAATCGAATTCCAATCTCACAATTGAAAATTGTACAATTCTCAACTCTAAAGTAGTCTTTTTTAGATCCAATTGCTATCCCTGCACCTATCCCACCTCCATCTATTATCAAATCTTTTATAACATATGGATTTGAGAATGTTCCTGATCCTGTACATATATCATCAGCTCTAGCAGCAGACCAATTATCAGCAATAATAATTCTCCCTGAAATTTTCGAATTCTTTAAGGATTTATCTTCTATTTGATTGTCCTGCTGTCCATTTCTAAAAATTAATGTAATGAACTCAAGTTCTATAAAGCCTACCGTTAGTAAAATAATACCAAATAAGGTAATTAATCTTTTTTTCTGGAGATTTATATATCGGATCTTCGTTTAAACTTAAAATTCTATATAAGATGTCTCTTGTTAATATAATTTGTTTATTTCTATAGTTATAAATGTTTCTATGACTTCACCATAAGAATTATTTTCTTGATAAACTGTTATTTAATTTTAAAATAAACCCGATTATATCCAAATAATTAAATGACCAAGTGAAAAAATGACTTGTAGAAAAACGTAAATTAGTTGAAAATGATGAAATTCATATTTTTATGTATGTTTAGTGGGATCTTAATTAGTTCTTTCCTAATACAACACTGTTATGTTATTCACTAAATTTACAATAAGCTAACTAAGGTGATACTAGATAAGATAATCGATTTTAAACTAATTCCTATGAGAA
>JAHLWJ010000087.1 GCA_019057975.1 Promethearchaeota archaeon
ACGCTATAGTTTATCTAGATAACTTTACTGGTGGAAGGCAATACTTTAGCGAAATTAGCCCTGGATATTACTTTCTCGAGTTTGATACTACTGGAGGAAGTGCTGGTAATAACACCTTAACAATTAATGCTAATTCTTCTTTATATACTAATACGCAAGTAAATGTTTGTGTTGAATTAATTCTTGAGTTAATCGTCCAACCAATTGGCTTTGAAGATACAATTGATGCTGAAATTGGTGAAACGATAACTATTCAATTGCAATTATTAGATCCTAATACAAATAATAGTATTGAAAATGCATCTATAACTTATTCATGGAAATATGGAGTAGACTCAATTAATCAAACTAGTCCTGGTATGTATCAAACAAATATAGCTTTACCGGATGATGTACAAGGAAATTACAAATTTGAACTTGAAATAATTCCTGAAAATTCAACCTATAGAACAAAGATATATTCTTTTATAGTTGTAATTGGTGAACCTGTTGTTGGTGGGAGTCAATTGCCAAATATTTTATTATGGATAATAATCGGGATTTTAGTGAGCATTGTAAGTATTCTGGGAGTTTTTAGTATGAGATCTTATGTAATCTTGCCACGAAAGAGGAAGAAAGAAGCAAGATTGTTAACTCAGACTCAGAGATTTAAGGACCTTAGAAATATTCAGGCTATTGTAATTATACATAAATTGAGCGGGATACCTATTTATTCGAAGAGCTATTCGATTTTAGAAAAACACAAGAAAGAATTATTCTCAGGATTTATTCAAGCTATAACTACTGTCGGCGAAGAATTTTCTGAAAAAGAAGGTAGTATGTTAGAGCCTAAAGACTCGTCAAAGAGCTATGGTATTGAGAAGATTATTGAGTTGGATTTCAAGTATTTCTACTGTTTAATCGCGGATAAAGATGATGTAAGAGCTGTATTTATCCTTAGAAAAAAATCTTCTGAAAGGTTAAAAAGTCAAATATCTAATTTGGTTTTAGCCTTAAATCTAAAATTATCTATAGAATTAGAAAATTGGGATGGTTCCTTAGACTTATTTGAACAATTAATCCCTACAATAATAAACGAGTACTTTGAATTACACTATAAAGGCTCTTTCAGATTATCTGGAAAGATAGACCTTCTTAAATTGCGAAAAGAGAAAAGCTTAGACAAATTGGAGATCCGCACATTAAATGTAATCCAATCAGTATCAAAAAGAAACAATAATGTTGTTAATTTGAATAATATTATAGAATTAGTTAGCGAAGAAAATAAGGATCTCATAATTGTAGCCATTGAAACATTGATAGAGCAAAAATTAATTATACCGATTAATCCTTAAATTTATTACAAAAAGATTCAAATTTTAAAATTCTTTTTTTTATTTTGATGCTAAATCCGAAAGATTTGAAATTTGTTTGTACTAGGTGTGGAAATTGTTGTACAGATAGAAATACTCTTGTAAATGTGACTTACTTAGATATCTCGAGAATAATTAAGGGTTTAAAAATAGATTTAAAAGAATCACTTGAAATTTTCGGATTTTACGTTTATGATAAAGCATTAAATAATATCACCCTAAAGAAAATGGTAATTTCACCAATAGAAACTGAAAAAGGTTTAGCCTTCATAGGGCTTATGAAAAATAATAAAGATGAGTGTTACTTTTACGATTCAAAAAATAAAAGGTGCTTAATTCATAGCTTAAAACCTATGTTTTGTAGATCATTTCCATTTTCATTTATTCATTCTAAGGAAAAAGGTAGAGTTACCACAGATAAAATCGAGATTATTTATACAGAGAAAGCTAAAAAATATTGCCCTGGAATAGGAAATGATGCTCCTCTTATTGATATTGATTATTGGTTTAAAGTAGCAAATAGGACACTAAGGGAATTGAAAGATAATTATATTTTTAATGAAAATTGGAATAATAGCGTTAAAAATAAAGAAATTTCTCCATCAGCAAAGAATTTTATTAAAAGAATTTTTATAATGAAGGAAGTCTAAGGAGTCATCTTAAGTTAGGCTTAATTCGATCTCTTTATCAGTTTAAAGATTTAACAAATTATCGGGAGAAAACTGAGAACAAGCTAATAATGCCCAAAATAACATTCTTAATTCAATTTTATATGCTAATTTGTCAATACGCCAATTAAAATCTTTATTAAGATTTTCTAGATTAAAGAAATTTGTAAATTTTATAATGTAATTGAGCAAACGACTGCATAATACTGATTCTTGCTCTTTTAAATCGAATATAACTAAAATTAATAATGTTTTGGCAGATTCTGTTATTGAAGCACCAATGGACCCTTTTGAAGTTAACAATTTTTTAAGCTCATTCATATAAGGCACTATAAATCCAGTAAGCTTTACGTCTTTATCCAAGACTTTGATAAGAGCTAATTGATTGTAAATATCTAATGTTGGGTTAAATCCTTTCATATTCAATATATCTAAATTTAACACTTGATTTAATATGTCATCTTTGCGTGATGATATTATTTCACTTTTTGCAAGTAGTTTTAAGCAAAGTAGAGTGTAGTAATTCATTTTTAATTTCTCAGGCATAAACTCCTTCAATTCCATTTTAAGAAATTCTTCAGTAGCGTTAAGGTTTATGATGTTAGTTCTATGTATTAAATTTAATTCAGTAACAATTGAAAGACCATAAAATATGTTAATTGAATCTGGTATCGTATTTCTTGAAAAGCTAAAAATCATTTCAGTTATGTGATTCCTTAGAAAATTTAATAACTCTATTGATGTAAAAGGAAATTCTATGTTTGCCAATTTCAAAATAGATATGTAATAAAAAAGATTTTCCAAATCTAGAAAATCTGGATTAACTATTCTTGAATTTAAAAGATTACTAATATTAATTTTAAATTTATTAAGAATTTCAAAATGCACATGGGGTAAGTTGCCAAAATTATCAAGAAAATTCACTTTTTGCGACTTGGGAGTTAAATCTCTTGGTACAGATTTAAAGGTGGTTAAGTTGTTTTGTGTCATTAAAGAAGGGGTTTGATTGATTTTTTCTATAGTTTTTGTTGGCTTTTCTTCATGTATAAAATTTTCCAATTGTTCCAGTGAAGGTTTTAATAGTTCTTTTTTTGGAGTTCTTAAAGTTTCAATAAATTCCTTCTTAGCTTCTTGTAACTGTGCTAAAATATTTCGGTCTTCACTGATCTTCTCTTCTCCTTTATCTATTTCTTTCTCTTTTTTCATGGTGGAGTTGGAGGTCTTTTTTGGATTCACATTGAATGTTTTTATAATAATAGATAAATCTGAAAAATTTAAATTTTCTTCAATACCGGGGAAAGTAATAAAAGTTTTAGTCTTCGAATCTATATATGTTGTTTTGAATTTATGTAATTTATCAATGAAACTTTGAGGTGCTAATTTAAAAAGTTTTATAGTTTCAATTTTTTGTACATCTAAATCCAATAAATATTCAATTAAGATTTCAAATAATATTTTATTGATATATTCTTTGAAATATAATTTAAGATAAGAGTCATAATCATGCAGCTCTGTTCTTTTTTTACTTACTTCTTTCAAATAGTTATTCTGTATTTTAGATAATTTGTTTATTGGTACTCCAATCGTATTTAAACCAGTTTTTATTGCCTTTAACATCTTTAAAAGTGTATTTCCTAAACCTTCTTCGCTTTCCTTGGTTGGATCTTTTCTTAAATCAATATTTTTGTATGAGACAAGATCCATTAAATACAAATGAGTTTTATCATAATAATCTAAGACTTCATTTCTCAACAATTGTATAAATTTAGTGAGAAAAATAACACGCTCTTCCATTTCCTAATTTCCTAACATATTCACTATTATATATTGAAAATTATATAACTATATTAACATTTATATGTCATAAAGAAATAAAACGTTTTCATTTTATGGAGGGTCATAACTATAACCAGATTGCTAAAGACTATCATTCCAAAAGAAGAAAACCATGGAGACCACTTGAGTTTTTTCTAAATTTTTTAAATAAAAAGGGTTATAATTTTAATGGACCTTGTTTGGATTTAGGATGTGCTAATGGCAGAAATTTTAAAATTTTAGGAACTTATCCAAAAAAATTAATCGGCATTGATATATCACTTGAATTCTTAAAAATTGTTTACAGTGATTTAAGAAATTCCGATCGTTATTCAAAACTTGAATCGAATTTAATTCAGGTTCTTCTTGCGGATATAAAGTATCTTCCAATTCGAACAAATTCAATCCAAAATATTTACTCAATCGCCACAATTCACCACATCAAAAATAAATCTGATAGAAAGGATTTGATGACACAAACCAATGAAATTCTAAAAGAGAATGGTAATTTAGTTATTACAGTGTGGCGTAAATGGCAAAAAAAATATAGAAGCTATTTTTTTTTAGATGGATTTAAAAGAAAGATTAGTTTTAAGCATAATGAACAGCAAAGAATGGCAGGATTGGAAGAGTTCGGTGATAAATTTGTTCCATGGGGGCTTTCAGGAAAAAATAAAGCATATAATAGGTTTTATCACTTTTTCTCCAAACGCGAGATAAAAAAATTGTTAAAGATTTTTGATGTTAAAGAGTTTAAAATAATGGGTGGTCCAAATAATAACGATAACTTTTTTTTATTCGCTCAAAAAAGATAAACTTTAATGGCATTCAACGGAATTATATGATTTTATTATATATGGCTTGTAATTTTCATACATACTTTCTATTATAGAAGTATGAATACTAAATAATCGTTCAGTAATTTCACAATAAAAAATACCATGTACTACTTTTTCAACATAATATCTCTTTTTTATCATCTTCCTTCGCTGCCCAAACCAAAATGTAAATTCATGACTCATTAACCAATCTCTTTCCTTTTTAGTAATCACAATGCCAATCGCATTATAAGTTTCAATACTCGTTTCTACTTCTTTATAGTAAAAAAGATTCATCCTTTCTTTTTTTTCCCATTTTATTTCAAGTTTGGTGTTTGGCCCCCAAATCTCATCATAATCATTTAGAGAGTGTAAGATAATGTATCCATTATTCTCATCGCCTTCATATTCGATTTCTTTAAACCAAATTGGCATTTTATTAATTGTTAAATTACACTCTGCTTTATTGTAGACATAAAAATTATATTCCATGTTTGTACTTGTCTTATTTGATTTTAGAATTATTAAATAAACTTATTTTTAAAATAAATTAAGTATTTATAAAACTTCTGATATTTGAAAAGACCTTATAATAAAGGTGTAGTTAGAGCTTGAAGATTTAGAAGAATTAATAATACTACTTGATGATCTCTTTACCTTCTTCAATCCAGTTTTTTAATCTATCAACGGACACTCCTTTGATTAACGCTGCTAATTCATCGGGGCTTTCCTTACAAAGCTCTTCTATTGTATTAACTCCAAGTTCAATGAATTTTTTTGCTGTGGCAGCACCTAATCCAGGTAAATCGGTTAAAGGAGTCCCTTTTTCTTCGATTTTAATTTTCTCGGCTTTAACAGGTTTTACTTTCTCCTTTTTCACTGGTTTTAGTTTTTCTTTAACTACGGGTTTTTTAGGTGCTTTTTCAATAACTTTCTTAGACACAACTTTGGGTATTTCTTTCTTAGGTTTGAAGGGAGTTCTTCTTTTCTCTTTTGGGATAAATGATTTTCTCTTTCTTCCTTCTTTCTTTGGTAATTTTAAATTCTTTAGTATTTCAATATTCTCAGGATAAGCAGATGTTCTAAAATAATCTATGTTAATTCTCAACTCTTTTAATTGATTAATCCTCTTTCCTGATTCCTTTATTTCCTTTAAAGAGAAACCTATACCTTGCCTCCAATGTGAATCTTTAGCGGGACTTTTTACAGTAGCAATGATTTCCGTTTTACTCTTCATAATTATCACATTATTATATAATGTAGTTTTGATAAACTAAGAAAACTTTTATTTTTTTCTATTTAGATGAAATCCAAATCAGAACATACATTCATAATTTAGTTTAATATACTTTAGAAATAGAAAAATGTAATTTTTACATCCTTATAATATCCAAATTTTCTAATTTCTTAAGGGCATCATAGATTTCATTTCTTTTTTTATGTAGATTTCTCGAAATCTTCAGTGGAGAATTTTTCCCTGTGCATAACAAGGCAACTTGAAATTCAAAATTATTTATCATTCCCATAGTCAAGACTTTTTCTAATACGTTTTTAGCAACAAGTAATTTCGGAAATACCTCTGCTATTTTTCCTCCTATGGTAAGATTCTCAATATCTGCATTTAAAGTCTGGAACATACTTTTTTCAGTGGTAGCTCTGAAAACTTTAAGATCTGATTGGTGTTTTTTCCAAAATCTATTGGCAATTTTATGAATTACTTCTTTGATTTTTTCTGCATCATCATCAGCATCTGAAATTGAACAAAAAAGAATTCTAGATAAAGGATGATAATATATAAAAATGGTTGAATCTTCAGATTCTACAACTCTATTCATCTCATTTACTCGTCTTCCCTTTGCCATAGACTCCTGTATCATGTCAATTGTTTTGTTAATAGCATTAAAAAATCCGGTCAGAATTTCATCTTGAATTTTCTTTAATTCTTTAAACGTTGTCTCAAAGAGTGATATTCCATTATCTGCGTCGATTAAAAACGTTTTATATATAATAGATTCCTCAACCTGACTTTTTCGTTAAGATATGTAAAAATCAAAATTAATTTTCTCATTAAAAACATAAAAATTAACAATAATAAAAATATCCGAATAAAAACTAAGATATCAATTTCATCTAATTACTAAAGAAATAAAATTATAAGTCGAGAGTTTTATACATTTTATAAAAAATATTCATATTCTACAATTTTAAGAATGAAAGCTAAAGCTAAGTTCATTGTAATATATTTGCTTTTCTTCCCTATAGCATTTTCAGCCTACTCAACAGCCCCATTACTTTCTACGGTTTCGTATATTAACCCTTTCATTTCATCACCGGATTACGGTGTTTCTAATTATGACATTACTCAAAATGTAACATATCAAGTTGAAATCAATTTTACACTAACTCATAGTTCTATGACTAGCTATGAATATTGGTTTAAATTTTCTAGGTTAAATGATAGACAACCAAATTCGTTATTAACTCAATATTGTCCTCCATACCAAGAAAGTGAGTTAATCTTTAGTAAAATTACTGGAAATAGTACTCCTTCATATATATTACGTGATGAATTTAACAACACTTATGATTTATTTAATAATACTTTAGACTATAATGAAAAAATCACATTAGATCAGGAATATAATATTACTTTAAATGAGGTAAGCTTTAATGATATCAATGAATTGGATATAGGGACATATAATGAATCTGATGAAATTTTTGATTTATATTGCAACAGATCAGAAACTTGTTATGAAAGAGATGATTCTGCTCTAATTACTGCTTCGGATAGCATCGTGGATCCTAGCGATAATCCTATTGAAAAAGCAGAAAAAATTTGTAATTGGGTATCTAATTATTTAACTTATAGCGATTCTATGCCTGGTCAAGAAAAAGGTGCATTATGGGCTTATAATAACGAACAAGGTGATTGTAGTGAATATTCAAGTTTAATGATTACATTATTGAGAATTCAAGGTATACCTGCTCGGAAGGTTACTGGATTTTGCATATCTGCAAATCCTGCTACTAAGCCATACGTTGGAAAGCAATGGATTTTTTCAATTTTTGGATCAAGTGAAAGTTCTTCCACAGATTTTTTAGGACATGCATGGGTAGAATACTACGTTCCTAATATTGGTTGGATTGCCTGTGATCCTACTTGGCATAGTAATAATTATAATTATTTCAATAGAATTGACTTTCTCCGCTTTAACTTAAATATTGGTCAATGGTTCTCTGTTCCTCAATTACCTGATGAAAGTGAATTTCCAAATCCATGTGTTGTATTCTATGAAGCTTCAGATTTTTATTATACTTATCAAGTTAAAATAACAGTTTTAGAATCGAATTTTACACCCTTAAGTTCATTTCCATTGATTTTCTTTGTATTTATTGGAATTGGGGTGGCTGCTATTTTAATTACAGTAATTCTTATAACGAGAATTAGGAGAAACAAAGGAAATTATTAATAAATAGTAAATTAATTTATATCTTTTTTTAAATATATGTATGAATTATATCTATAAGGTTTTTAGAGAAAGCTGGTAAATTTTTCTCTATCTTTTCAATTTGGAGAGTTTTCTCAATAAACATTAACAAGTATAGATTATATTTTTCGACCTGAATTTTTTTAAATATTACTTTTTTAGAGTCATCAGCGATTCCTGAAGATATTAAAAAATCTTGCTGTAAAATTTTAAACTCTTTGAAAGTCTTATAGAGTTCTTGAAAATGAGGGGCAGAAATTTCAAATACTCTTTCAGAAACTTCATCTTTAGAATAATTAGATAAAATTATTCCATTTTCATTTAATAACAATATTGCGTCTGAATTTGTTTTCTTAGCAAACTTTTTTAATTGATTCCTGAATAATTCTCGATTAGGACTTAATTGTGAAAGCCCAAAGGAATATGCTGTTATTAGGCTCCAGTGATTAAAAATACTAGTTTGGAAAATTTTAATTAAAAACCTATCAGAATTCTTCTCTATTTCATCTGCAATTATCTCCAAATTTTTGAAAATTTCTTTTGACCCCTTTAGATCTGGATCAAATTTATTTAAGCAAACTACAATAGGAGGGAATTCATCCAAGTCAATTAAAGAATTTGTAATATTCTTAAAAAGTTCTAGGGCTTCCTCAATCCTCTCAACATCTTGAATATCAACAAAAAAGAAGATTAAATCTACGTTATACAAATAAAGTTTACTTTGTTCAAAAAATTTCTCTCGATATTGTTTTTGACCACCTAGATCCCAAAGTGAGATCACAGAATTTTGCTCTTCAAAAATGTTTTCCTCTGATCTTTCAACACCTCTAGTAGGTAAAGCCTTTATAATTTCTGAATATCTCCTTCTTATTCCCATCAAAAAACTTGATTTCCCTGCTTTGTCTAATCCTGTTAATAGTACCTTTATTTGTCTCCTCACAGAAAAAGGATCTTTTAAGTCCTTAGTGAATTCAAACAATTCTTCTCTTATATCATCCATAATTCTTTTTTGATCATCAAATTCTTTGTCTGTTTGTATTTGGCTAGCGGCCTTATCAATAATAATTCTCAAGTATTTCATATTCTCATAAAAAAAGACACTATCATCCTCGTTGATTAATACGGTAATAGTAGCTGCCAGAGCTTGACCACGCGCTTTTTCTTCAGGAATGAGAAAAAAATATGTTAAACCATTTAATTTTAAGTCTGGAAACGGTAATATACCAAAATAATTAACCCCTACATCTGAGCCTTGTGAATCTTGATAAACTGAATCACCCATAAGTAAACTGATGGTTTTCATTGCAATTAAAAGCCCAGCTTTCTCATCTAAATCAATAGGCCAAACAACTCTAGGTGCTGGACCCTTTTCATCGAATATACTTAAAACAATTGCCTTGATTAAATCGGATTTATTATTATTATCGTTTTCTTTATCGATTTGGTTCCTTTTCGATGTAGAGTTGTTATTAGTCAATTTATCCCCTTATCCTTAGCTATAAAGTAATACTTTAGAAAGCACTTTAATATACTCAAAATAATAATTACTATTAAATAATTACTTTTCTCTCCTAAAGAATGTTTTAATCTTTTATGGATTAAACTTCAAACTTGCAAGTTTAGATGGTATGAATATTTCTTTTATAAAATCTACCAAAGTGAGATTACATCTTTTAAGTTCATTTAATGAGATATGCTCTATTGCTCCATTTTGGATAAAAATTTGATAATCTTCTTGTTTCTTAACCTTTTCTATTACATCAATTTCAGCATCTTTTTTAAAATGAGCAGAGTTAGTATAGTAAAATGTGTCTCCACTAGATTGAGGTATCGCAATTTTTGGAAAATGTTTTAAATCTAATTTCGCAAAACGAAACGGTGCTTTCTTTGAGATATTTTCACTTAACACATATGACATGTTATTTTTTTTAGAGGTTTCCAAACATATTTTATTCATCTCACTTAAGATTTTTTTTCCAAAATTGAATGCATCTGAATGTTCATGCAGTTCAAAATCAGTTAGAAATTTAACAGCTTCATTTAATCCTATAAAACTTATTGATAAGTGTTGATCTTCTAGATTATAGAGCTTCTTATTATTGATTATGCCACTACATAGCGGTAAGTGTTTCAATTTCAACCTTCTTTTTATTATTTCATATTTTTTTAATAATATCTGAGAAGATATCTTCATATTAGTATCAACAATCTCTAAAAAGTTTGCTTCATCTTTGCCGATATACGCAAATCGAGGAAGATTTATACAAATTTCTTGAAGCATGCCTGAATTGATAAATGATAATGGCTCTCTATATCTATCATCCAAAGTATTGATATTTGAATTTATTAGTATAGGCGTTTTCATAGTGTCAATTTCGTCCCAAACATTCAGAAACGCATCATTGAACTTATCTAACCAGAGATTATTCAATACTATCTCATGCTTTGGGGTTTTAAATGGGTTATTATTATCATCACCTTCTTTAAAAACTATTGTCAGTGCGTTAAATAACTTTAGACACTCTTCATTATATTCTTCATAATAACCTCTAGTTTTACTGATAATAGGAACCTTTAAAAATGACTCAAAAACAGTAGGACTAGTTAGAATGGAACTAGAAGAAATAGTACTACCCGTCATAACCGATAAATGATTTAATTCATAGATTAAATTTCTCATTGCAAGAATTAAATCTGAGTCGTTTACTCCTTTAACATAAGGTGCTAAAAACATTGTCAAGTATCTATATCCTTGGTTCCCACAAAATTCATTTTGAGTTAGTGCTAACCATTTAACCAGATGATTGAGCGCTTCTTTTAAGTTGCTAGCTGGTTTTAATTTACAGCAAGGGATAAAATTATTAATAGGTGGTAATCCATGTTCTAAAATTATACGAGGATCCCAAATTTGGGTCAAAGGTCTTAAATCAAAATATCTTAACTTATGAATATGGAGATCTCCAGATAAATGGGCTGCTGATTCTTCACTATTCAAAATTTTTAAATGAGCATATTCTTCAGAGATTCGATTCGCAGCCCAATTATGGATTTTTTCGGGGTTAATTATTTTTTCTGGATGACTATTAAATCCTCTTTCAAGAATTTTTTCATAGTCCATTAAAGGGATTCCTATTCTCGTGTATAATTTACGTTCATTTTCAAAGTGCTGCTCAGAAAGTATTGAACAAACTATTTCTCTTATATGTGGCCCTGAGAGAAACTGTATTCCAGAACTAATAATCCTTCTGGCGACTAGTTCTGTAATTTTATTAGCATTAGCTTCGCTCATTCCAGTTTCTTTTATAATACTTTCAATAATTCTCGATGAATCAAATTCAGCTAAATCTCCTTCGGTTCTAAAAACTTTTGGAAATAAGTCCATAGTTAGGCAAAAAGAAGTGTTTTATGAAAATTTAAAAATTATCTTTTTAATTATTATATTCGAGAGATTTAAAAAACTAAATTATTAATAGGTTAAATAGGGGAATTATACTTTGTTATATAAAAATATAAAGAATTTCTTAATAATGTCTTTAAACTCACTACATCTTGTAATCCTTTAAGTTCTTTATCGGTAAGGAGAAGTTATTATTTATATATCTCGATTTCTTGTTTTTTATAGAATATCTATACTCTCTATAGCTTATTTTATAAAGTTGATAATGTGAAATATATGTTAAATTTATACTCTGATTCTTCTCTACAAAATTTCTTTACTGAGATTCATTATATTTTAAGAGAAACAGATCCAAAAATAACTGAGATATGGTGTGAAATTTCAAAAATTTCTTTTTTTAATGGATTTAGAAAAACAGACCTATACGACTTTTTAGATAAGTTTGAATTTATCTCTCTTAAGAAGGGAAATTATATTTATTATATCGTAATTGATAAGATTTTATTCATCCTTACCTGTATCAAATTCCTGAAATCTGACATTGCTCATCTTTCTGAAATATTAGATTACAGTGGTTTTGAGGTATTAATAAAAGAAATTTTATCAAAAAATAATTATCGGGTAACAACTAATTTTAGATTTTCTGGTTCAAAACTAAAATCAAACGTTTCTCAGAAAAGATTTGAGATTGATGTTATTGGAATTTATTTAAAATATATTTTAATCATAGATGCAAAACAATGGAAGCGTAAAGATTCATATGGTTCACTTAACAAAGCTGCAAATCTACAATATGATCGAATTAGAGCATTAAAACAAAATCCAGAAGCTTTTTCAAAACTTATTACATCGATTTTAGGCGAAGAACCTCATATTAAAAAGCAGTTACCATTCACCCTTATACCTATAATGGTTACCCTTGAAGATAATAGCATAAAGTTAAATGAAAACCAGATACCACTCGTGTCCATATATGAATTTAATGCTTTTTTGCAAGAGTTCCCAAACAATCTACACTATTTTAAATCAGTTCAAGTAGATAAAGTAGTTCTGCAAAAAAAATTGGATAAATTCTCACATTAAATGTAAAAAAAGAATTTAGCTACTTTTATGTGTTTAAAATGAAAAAATTATTATTTTTCTAAACCCAAATAGTATATTATTTGTTTCTTTATAAGATTTACAGCAATGGAAATAATTCCACTTTTAACTTTGGGGTGAGAAAATAGAATTAAAATCATATCTTTTAAACTTGGAGATTCTCTATCAATAGGAGCTAAATCTAATACACCTTCACTCCCTTTTACACTTATAGATTTTAGTGTGCCTGCGCTTAAGCCATGAATAATATCAGAACCTATCATTGAAAGATTTATTCCAATCGTGCTAAATAAAGATTCTGATATCCTGCTTGAGATTGCTGAAGCTAACATTGTCCCATCTGTTTTGATAATCGCTGAAGCTTCTATTCGAGAATCAAGTGTAATTAATTCATTTAAAATTTCATTCATGCTAGAAGGAGGAATTTTCTTTTCAGGCTCTTTTTTAGTTTTAGATTCAGCTACAGGCGGTTCTAATTTCTTCACAGATATCTTTTTAGATAGAAAGCTTAGAACTTCAGTCATATCTTTTTCTAATCTTTTCTGTTTTGAAATAGATACTTCGGCTTCTGATGTCTTGGCGGGAATAGGAACTAATGAAGGTTTTGGTTTTTCTTTCTCCTCTTCAAGAATTGATTGTTTAAGTTTTGAAAACGCATCAGAAATGGGATCTATAGAGGTAGAAGGGGTAGGTTGGAAGTCTTTTTTAACTGATAATAACGAACTCTGAAATGGTTTTGGTGTAATTTCTTGTAGAATTTGGGTTTTTCCTTCCCCTATTTCTTGTTCAGATTCGTCTGGAACATCATTTAAAGAATCAGTATCAACATATTCACTGGCTTCTGATGGAATTTCATCAAGATTTAATTCCATTTCTTTTGGAATTTCCTGCAACTCAATTTTTTCTTGCTCTTTAACGCTACTTTCAGTTGATATTTTAATTCTTTCTGATTTTTTTTTTTTAGTTCTAGTAGATTTAGAAGAGATTGGCAGTAAAGCACCACATTTTCTACATGTACGACTCTTTGCTTCGTTATTTGTTGTACCACAATTCTGACAAATGATAATAGCTTTATCTCCCCTCCATGAATTTAAATTACTAAAAAATTATTAAAGGTGTTAATTCTCATGAGTCTTTATTATATCTATAGTAAATTTATGAATTTGCTGATTTTTAGTTTTTTGCTGTATAATTTATTAATAAAAATCTGATTTTATTAATATTAGCAACAATAAATTAACGTTTTAATATATTCTCAAAATGTAAATTTTGGAGTTTATTATCTAAAAATTAATCGTACTGATAAAACTAGCAATTTAGGAATTATGTATTTTTAATAGCGACTTTTATTATTTATTTAAAATTTCTTTCAGTATATTAGCAAATGTTTCAAAGTCTTCTTTTTGGAAAACTGGATCATCCTTAAGAAGCAATAAGTAATATGGAGTTGCTTCCTTCTTTAAATTAATTTGTTTAAATATAAAATTCTTTCCGAATCTTTGAAGAATCATTCTATCTTCATATCTATTTTCTTGCACACCTGTGTATTGTAGCGAATCACTGAGTGTTAAAAAATATGGAGTTGAAGCGGAAAGAAGATGTTTGGTTTCATCATTTTTATAATAAGAACCAATTATTAGTGAATTATCATCAATAACTACAATTCCCTCTGAGTTAACCTTTTTGGCAAACTCAATTATTGTTTTTTCAATTAATTCTGATTTTGGATATAAGCTTAAAAGGATTTCTGACATCGCTGATATGATTGATGAAAAGTCATAGATAGATGTCTCATAAAAGTATATTTCCTTATAATCAGTAGCACCTTTTACTTGCTCTTTTAAATCTATTATAAGATTTTCCATTTCATTTAATGCCCCCCTTCTTAAAGCGGGGTCATATTTATGAAGGAATATGTATATTGGAGGTTCAATTTCTAATTCATTAAACTGATCAACTACATCCTTAAAATAACTTATAGCTTCTGGTATTCTAGGTTTATTTTGAATATCGATGACATAGATAGCAATTTCAGTACTATCAAAAAATTTGCCTGGATTCTTTAAATATGAGATCCTATAGCTAATTTGTCCACCTAAATCCCATTCTGCGATATCTTTTCCTAAAAAATTAAAAACTCTTCTTTGGGCGCCTCTAGTTGGGGATAATATAGCAATTTTTGAGAACTCTCTTTGAAGAGAGAGAATAATGCTGGTCTTGCCCGCATCATCAAGACCTGTGAATAAAAGCTTAGAAGGCTCCGGTTTCTGTTCCGGTTCTTCTTTTTTTAAATACAAGATTGATTGTTTTAGATCTTTCTCCAAAGTCAAATTTCACCTTTACACATATAAAAAGAAAATTATCAATATATATTCTTTTGTAAGATAAAATATGATCTTATTGTTTATTTAAATTACGCATTATAAATTATTTTGGACAAATAATTTGAAATCTTCATACTTATTTATCTCGATGGGATTCG
>JAHLWJ010000469.1 GCA_019057975.1 Promethearchaeota archaeon
AATCTAGCTCGTTATATATTGCGCTAAGAGTAGTTTGAATCATTCCTCTCAATAACCTTATGTTCCTAATTTTTTGTTCTATTATTTTTAATCCTTGAAATACTTGTGATTGAGTTTTTAAGAACAGTAAGTCTAACGATTCATTAATTGAACGTAAGGCAAACAATACAGCCCTCAGTTTTGGGGTAGGATCTATAACATATTGTTTCATGTAGGATTCAAAGAATTTTTCATAATTATCCTCCGCCATATAGATAAACCCAGAGTTTCTTCTTATAAAATGTAACTCTGAAAGTCGATTTGATAAATTATTTTCAATTCTCTTGTTAAATAGTGTTTCAGAATAATCTTCCCATTGTCCTGAATAAATTTCGGTCCAGGTAGCAATCACTTTTTTATATTTTTCGATATTAGTAGGATTCCATACAATATCCTTTGGTTCACTTTTGTTAGAAGTCACATAGACAAATATTGGACTCTCACAATCTAGGTGGATACTTTCATTTCCAGGTTTATTGTTGTAATCGTTGAGGATATTTAGGACAAAAAAGGGAATTTGTTGTATTAAAAGTGGATTTAGCGATTTTTTTCTTGATGGATCGTCTTGAAAGTGTTCTACTTCAAATTGGAAATATCCTAATGTATTAAAACCTCTCTCAGAATTTTCGTCTTTATAGAGGAAATCAGATAGGCATTTAACCCAGGTACATTTAATAGAAGTATATTTTATCAGTTCCAAAATATCGTTTTTAAGATCTTTTCGAAATATATCTTCTTCCCTTAAATTTTTAAACTTAGTTTTGATAAGACCCTCAATTTCCTTACTTTTTGCCTCTGCGTTAATATCAGTGCTGTTTATGAAAGCACTAACGTACCAAAATTCATTTTTATAAATAAATTGTAGAGGTTCATTCAATGTGGTTCCACTTTATAAATATTATAAAATCAATTAAATTCTATTAAATATTAATTACTCTTGATTATTTAAGAACTTCACAATATATATTGAAGAAAATGTCAGTCAAGCAAATACAAGAAGAAATTTTAAAACTTAAACAGGAAAAAGATGTTGTTATCCTTGCCCACTATTATCAACCAATAGAAATTCAAGAGATTGCAGATCATTTAGGAGGTTCTTTAGGCTTGTCCCGGCTTGCAAATAAAGCAGATACAAATTACATTATATTTGCTGGCGTAGATTTTATGGCTGAAACAGCTTCCATTTTAAATCAAAATAAAAAGGTTCTGATACCAAATCCCGAGTCATGTTGCCCCATGGCAGCTTATTTAACAGTGGATAAAGTAAAAGAGTTCAAAGGAAAAAATCCTAATTTGCCAGTGGTGGTCTATGTTAACTCTACAGCAGCAGTTAAAGCTGAATCAGACATTTGCTGTACCTCTGCAAACGCAGTTAATATTGTAAAGCGAATCAGTTCAAAATTCAATACAAAAGCAGTTCTTTTTGGACCCGATGCAAATTTAGCTGATTATGTCGAACAAAAATCAGGAATCAAATGCATCAAAATGCCCGAAAAAGGAAATTGCTATGTGCATTCTCAATTAACTATTGATGATATGGAAAAAATTAGAATTGCTTATCCCAAAGGTGAAATATTAGTTCACCCGGAGTGTATTAGAGAAGTTAGAGAATTAGCAGATTTTGTAGGTTCTACAGGCCAAATGTATAATCGAGTAAAAAACAATACTACATCTGAAAATGATTTTTGTATAGGAACAGAAATAGGTTTAATGGAGAGGATGGCACAAGACTTCCCTAATAAAAATTTCCACCTTATTAGTGAAAAACTTCTATGTTATAATATGAAAAAGAACACTATAGAACTTATGAGATACGTACTCGAACATTTAGATGATCCAATGTTTGAGGTAAAAGTACCTTCTGAAATTGCAGAGAAAGCATTGATACCAATCGAACTGATGTTGGAATTTTCATAAATTGGTTTTAATTCCTGTAAAAATAGAGCTTTTTTATTGGCTAATTCTACTATTACTTCATATAAAAGCCGTGATTGAGGTTTGCTTTTTATTAAATAACCACTTATTAAAATCTTTTGTAGCCTTCCAGTTCCTAATTGCTCTTTTACTCGTTGATCTCTCATACATTACGATATCTCTGTAGGAAACTTCTAATTTTAACATAGCAGGCTTAAATTTAAGTATCCATTCTACAAATTTCTTATATAACTGATTATTTGAGCTAGCTAGTTCTCTATGAGTGCTTTCATAATAACTTACATCATCTTGTGAGTAATCTGAAAAATATCTGTAGTTTTGCTCATCCCAAAAAAATCTAGCTACATCTTCAGAAAATTCTTTGATGGAGCAATTTGCAAGTTTTAAAACCGTTAAAGATTCCATTTCATTCATAAATCCAGGTATTTTGCCTATTTTAGTATTTCCGGATAAATCTAGATGTTCTAATTTTGTTAATTCTTTAATTTCTTGTATCTCAGAAATAATATTATTTCTAAATGATACGGACCGTAATTCTTTTAGTTTTTCTATATTTTGTATGCTTCTAATCTTATTGTTGTTCATATTCAAAATTCTTAAATTTGTGAAATTTTCGATTCCATCCAATTCTTTTATATTATTGTTGCTAAGATCTAATTCTTGAATTTTTTTATAACGGTTCTCTAAATTTTCTATTTGTTTTATGTTTTCAATGTTTTGACCACGCAGATTTAATATTTGTTCTTGCATTAATCCAATAATTCTGTCATTATACTTTACAGTATCTAACTCTATTTTATCTAAATATCTTTGATTGTTGTTTAAATAATTGATTAGCGGAAATTTTTTATCAGTTTTCAGGCAATCAAAAACACTTCTTACTAGTTTTTTTCTATGATTTTCTGAGAAATCCTTTAAAATGTAAGAAATTACAAAGGGAATATTGTGAATTCCCAAATTTTTCTTTAAGTAACGGGTTGATCCTTGAATGTATTTATCTATATCGTTATCCTCTACTGAATCTAATATTCTTTTGAAGCTGTTTGATATATCCCCTAAAATTGGGAGTTTATTGTCATCTAGTAAACACTCTAGCTCTTCACTGCTCAAGTATTTTAAATAGCCATTTTGGCTTAAAAACATAATGACGGTAGAATGACCACTCGAATATCTGAGTGCAATCTCTTCTTTAAATTTTTTTTTAGCAATAGGATCTCCCACATCAGAAAGCCTTTTTAATAATGGAAATGCTAAATTTCTATGAAGAATTCGAGTATCATAATCATTCTCGGCCCAAACTTGAATATTGGAACAATGTCCAACAAATTCTTCTTCAGGAGTTATTAAATGTTGTGATCGTGAGCCTTCTAAAGATCTATCGAGAACTTCTGCTGCTTCATCAATAGAATCAATTATATCATAATCTCTAATTCGGTCAACAGGAATATTTAATAAGAGATACATACATTGGGTAAAAACTCTATTCTTAACATAAATATTTGTTCTGTTATTCTGTAATTTTAACGAAAGGAAGTCGTTGATTTTAAATTCTTTCGCATTATTTCTTATTGTAGAATTGATCGAATAGATTGTTAAGGTGATTAAACAAAATATGATTATTTGAGAGAGTAACATGCTTCTAATGTAGGATTTTTGTGATATTGGAAATTACAAATATAAGATATTTCTCATCAGTATTAAAAAAAATAGACCATGCAAATTTATCATAAAAATTACAAAAATCCCGAAGAAATCTTTCCTAAGGTTTGATAATTGGAGTTAAGCAATTAGGACAAACATCCCAATTTAATTTAATTTGGTAATTACAATTTGGATTAGGACATTCAATTTCTTTTTCTTCTTCAAGAGATGCTA
>JAHLWJ010000470.1 GCA_019057975.1 Promethearchaeota archaeon
ATTTTTAAAAACCCATTTTAATTTGCATTGACGGGAACAAAAAAATCGTTTTTCGGGTTTTTGACAAATATTAATATGATGATATTCCTTATTCCACTTAGTGCCAACGATGCTTTTACCGCAGAATTCACAATTAGGTATTTCAGTTTTCTCTTCTTGTCTAATCTCCTTCAATCCCTCAAACATGTCTTTTAAACCGTTTAATTTTTCCATGTTGCTCTAAAATAATAATCTCAAATATAAAGATGTTAATGTTATAAGCCTTTTATATCTAAGCCAAAAATCTGAAAGAAAATATCCCGAACCTTTCTAAAATGTGGAGCTTTCGATTACTCTATTTTTAGTCTATCTTTTCTCCTCAGTATTAAAAATTTTTGTTTCTATTAGACATACTTTCACATTCAATAAAATCTTCTATTATATTATGTTTTGTGCTGATGATCTTTGTACTTTCTCAATAGAGTTTATCTATTAGTAAAATTAAAATGTATAAATTTAACCCCAATCACTTTTATATCCAGTACCTCCAAGAGGCCAAGTGAAAATAATTGCGTCCTCAGAACAAACATACCAACACGATGCACACTCCATACATTTTTCTAAACTCTTAATTCTTGCTTTTTTTTCTATAATTTCAAAACAACCTGCTAGACATACGTTTACACAATTCCTACATCCTATACATTTTTCTGCATTAATTTTTATAAAGTCTCCTGTTCCCTCAACCCATTCAACACCCGGAAATTCTTTATAAGTTTTTACCATTATTAATTCACTCCTTTTTAATTATGTTTGAAAAATAGAAGGATTGGCATATTCAACAAATTTCAACATTTTTATGTTTAAGCGATTTGAAATAGGGTTTAATAACCTTAAAATAAATGAATAAATAGGTTCAAAAATCGGTAGAACTTTTTTCATTAAATTATTCAAAGAATTTGATAAAGGAACAACTATAATAGAGAGCGATTTTTGCTTTTTTTTTAGTGACATTAAAAGAGAATCTAGTAATCTCAGATATCTTATGAATTTCAGTTCCATTTTTTTAAGCTTTTTAGAAGGTGCTACTCTAAATTTTCGTTTCCTAGCGTAATCATAACTCTCATAAAACCAATTTTGATAATACCTGAAAAACATCTTTATCCACTTAGTTATAATTGTCGGATCATTATTGACATAGGAAAGAAGGGATTTAAAAAAGGGAGTCATGAAATGGGTTAACGAACCTAAACCCCACCCATTATTAATATATTTTCTTAGCTTTTTTAAATCGTGCTCTTTTTGGGCAATTCGTAAATTATATCTATTTCTTCCAGAAATTGACCATTGAATTATTGGATGTTCTTTTATTTTTCTATCATATTTTTCCAAAAATGATTTTGAAGTATCATTGGCTTCAATTGCTTCAATTGCTACATTAGCAGCTATTTCTGCAGAAAACCAAGCCGCAGGAACCCCGTCACATAATTCTGTACTTTCAAGTCCCGCAGCATCTCCTATTAATATCATTCCATCTGTATGATTAGGCATATTACGTAGTTTCTTATTCAGACCAACATATATTTCAAAGCCATCCCACATCCTTGCTCTTAATGTAACACGAGGCTCTATTAGATTTTTCCACCAAGGTAATTTTTGGGTAATGTTGCTATGGTATTCTTTAAAATTTTTATTTAAATTAGGTACATGGCTTTCACTTATTCTTAAACACTGATCCTGCATAAAATGAAGGCTATTTCGATAAGGCCAAACCATTAAACCGTTTCCATACCCCAGTGGAGGGGCTATCCTCTGTTCATCCCATCCCCAACACATCTTCACAGAATAGCCAAAAATTTTATCAATATCTTCTTTTACCATGACATAATCATAAGTGTCAGCCAAAGATATTGTCTCAGGACGATATTTTTCTCTTATACCTGCCTTTATTGCTAACAATCCTTTTGAACCTTCAGCATCAATGACGATTTTACTTCGTATTCTCTCTCCATTGTCTGTTATTATTCCTCTTATATATTTATCTTCTTTGATAATATCTATAGCAGTAGTGGATGTTTTCAATATAGCACCCGCATCAACCGCTTTTCTAACCTCCCATTCACAAAAAGGTTTACAATAGGTATTATATCCAAAAGCAATAATAGGAGAGAAGGGTTTTGGAACTCTTAAAGAATCATCAATATCAATATCTCCTTTCTCTATATCCTTAATGATATAATTTATTATCCCATCAGAAGGGCGTTCAATAGGAGGATTACCATCTCTAATAAATTCTGGTCCAAACAAAAAACCATAAAACGGAATCGTTAGTCCAGAAATAACCTTATCTCCTACATTCTCAGACCTTTCGATCATTAAAGTCTTCAATCCTGCTTCTGCACATATCTTCGCAGCAACAGGACCCCCAAAACCCGCACCAACTACAATAACGTCAAATTCTTCGCCCATTTTATACCTCAACCAAAATTACCAATCTCTAGTATATTAAAGGTTTAAAATTATATATTTCAAGTATTTAATAATTATAATCATTTTACTTTTTAAATTTACTCAAGATAACATCGAGATAATTCTCGAAACTCATGTCCAGTTAGGTTAACTTTTATAGCAATTATAATAGAAAAATCATATCTTTAATAGCTCTACTGACCAAATAGAGCTGAATATTCCGAGCGCCCCCTATTATTTCCTGAACTTTAGCAACTTCTAATGCTTTATCAATTCGCAGGTTATCTGTAAACGCAATGCCTCCACATAATTGTTGAGTTTCATAAGATATTTTATGGGCTAGGTGTGACGCAAGATATTTAGTACCTGAACTAAACGCCGCATTATATTTAACAAATTTTTGCTGGTCGAAATGTTTACGCTCATCTGTCTTGTTATACTCAGAAGCAGACTTAAAACCAAGTTCTGTAGCTGCCATAAGTTCAATAAAATTCTGGGTTTGCGGAAGCGAAACTCCTTGGAAATCATATAGCGGTCGACCAAATTGAACTCTTAAGTTTGTATAAATAAGACCTGTAATTGCAGTTAACCATGCAATACCTAAACTAGACCCTATAATAGAACATCTTTCAGCTACAAGTCCAGAAAATAAATTTTTATAGCCTTGACCCTTGTCTCCAAGAATATTTTCTCTAGGGATTTTCACAGAATTAAAAAGAGTTTGGCCAATTTGTACTCGTGGAACTGATTGAATGCCAAGTCTATTAGTTATTAATCCTTCATATCCTCTTTCTGCAATTGCTTGATACATCGATCCTCGTGGATCTGAAACATCCGCGACTCCATATACTATAAAATAATCCGCGATTGGACCATTCGTTGTATATAATTTTTCTCCAGTGAAAATTACATGATCCCCTTTATCATTAACCTTAGTTTCCATATTAACAGCATCAGATCCATGCTTTCTCTCAGTAATACAAATACAACCAATCTTTTTACCTGTGATGATTTCATTCAAAATCTCAGAAATTCTATCTCCCCTACCAAATTGAAATAAAGGATTGGCAAATATTACCCCCGTGACCACACGGGCTAAATCTAACTCGGGATCAATAATCGATGTTGCCATCGCTAAAAGCATTTCATACTGCATGTTATATCTTTTAGAATCTCCATAAGGATTTAGCCTCTGGATATAATTTTTCTTTCCGAGGATGGGAAAAAGCTCGTATACTTCCTCACTTAAATTAATTTTAGGTTCAATTTCCTTGAGTAGAAATTGCTCCAATTCCACCAAAAATTCCCGCTCCTCTTCTGTTATAAGTGGAATTATAAAGTTATTAAAAATTTTATAAATATTTTCTGTTTTTAATTTTTCTTTTATCTCTTCA
>JAHLWJ010000471.1 GCA_019057975.1 Promethearchaeota archaeon
TCAAAGAAAAGCTTTAATTAGTAGAATATATCCTATCCTCTTGGTGGGGTCAATACTCTGGTTATCGGGAGAATATTTGTTTAGCTTTCTATTCTCAGACTTGGATTTTACAGGGCAAAATTTATTGTACTATGTAATAATTGTAATAGTAGAAGCGATTTTATTTATCTCGTTTTTCTTTACCTCTAAAAGTAATAAAATACTATTGAGCGTCTTTTTCTTTATAACATTCAGTTTTCTTGCAGGAATTTTAAGTTTACCTGTAGTGATCTTTACAGAATTTTTACCCCAAGTTCACATGCTTGTCAGTCTGTCAGTTGGTGCAAATTTTATAGTTTACTTTTTAAATCTCTTTTTAAGGGAAAAGTACTTTGCCAAAGGATATATTTGGGCGCATATCATATTATATTTAATTGGATGTGCCATAGTTGAAATCATATTTATTGTTAGTTTTAACATCCAAAACTTATTACTAACAATACCTATCTCACTAGCCTATATCTTGGTTGTTTCCTTAGTTTTAATGTTTTGGGGCACCCGAACCATTAAAAAAAGTGAAAAAGAGAATTGGGTATATACATTATTTAAAATTCTTGGAATTTTACTAATAGCCCTTGTCTTAGCTGTCGTTATAGTAGTTATTGTACTTCTAATTATTGCATTAGCAATTATATCTGAAGGAAGTTTCGATTTGAGCGGGCTAGGTTCTGGAGGGGGTGGAGGAATTGGAAGTAAAAAGAAGAAGCAACAGCAAATTTAACTCTTTTTTTCTATTCTTTTATTAATGAAAATACTACTTTAATATAATTAAAGAAATAAATCAATTTTAAGACAAAAATAAATTCATTTAAAACTCATCTATTATCCAAATTATAAAAAAAAAAGAGAGAAGCCATAATTATAATTTTTAAAAAGTCCTTCTCTCACTCATTTAAAAGAGACATTATATCTCCTAATTTTTGCATTCTCGACATCCCTTTTATCTTCAATTTCTTTATTATAGTAGTATCGGAAATTTTCCTTAATAAGCCATAATCTTGGCGAGTTCCTGCATTTTTTTTGCGCCTTTGACCTTCAACTTTCCCGTCAGCATTTTTATCAACATTCCAACTTTAGAAATCTTTCCTCCAGTGAAGTCGAAAAACAAACTTGCAGTACATGATATCGAACCATCAACTTCAATATCTTTTATAGTATCACCGTCGTTTTCAATATGTTTCACATCTAGAGTTCCATTTTCAATAGTAATTAGAGCACTATAACGTTGATCAGTTAGATTATATAGAAAACTCATTTTTGCATCAGCATATTCTTTTTTGAATTTCTCGTTTTGATTAACTGCTCCCATTTGTTGCCAGAGTAATCCAGCAAGACCGCATCTTTCATCCTTCGCTTCTTCTTTCATTTGAGCTTTTACAATAGCTTCATTTTCAATTCTCCATTCTTTGAAGGATTTTTTCGTTGGAATTTTTAATTCAATCTCGTCTAGGTTGTCTGCTATAGGGAACTTTCCATAAGTATGAGTTGCAGCTACAGCCGCGTGAATGTGTTCCGAAGGAGTATCAGCTGAAACATTTGCTAAGAGAATGCTTAAACTATGATCCCGACCAAAAGCATCTATAAATCTTTTGATATTATCAACAATTTTCTCGATAGGTCCATTACGGAGCAAGCGAGCATTTACCCCTGCTGTAATTGACACGCTTTTACCTTCTTTTCGGAATTTTTCAGTATAATCACGCACCGCTTCAAGAGGATATTCGTGCCATCGCCCCATTATTAAAAGTAATGCGGGGTTACCACCCATGCTTGCAACTTCTACATCAAAACTGTCATGAAGTATTTTTGGATCAAATTTATCCAATCGTTCTTCACAATAATCACCCGTCACATTCATCGTCATTACTCCAAATGCTTTACACTTTTTGTCCAGTCGTTGGTTATATGGAACAATCCAGTCCATCATTTCTTTTGGGGATAAATTAGGGACACTAGCCCACGCATCAGCTCCTATTCCCATTAAATATCCATTTGTATTGTTTTGAATTCTTATCCATGGTACCAAAACATCATCAACCACGAACTCCATTACATCTTGATAAAATTTCGGGTTTTTTCTCATTGCTTTAATGAGTAGTGGAAAGCTCATTAATCCGACTGCTAAGCTAAAAGGTGAACAAAATACAACCATCCCACCAGCCATAGCCCTCTTCACATGCAAAGCTTCAGGAAAACGACCATCTTGCTGAAAATCTATTTTTTTTTTTTTTAATTTTTCCAAATCTTCGGGATTCTTGATTAACGGGGCCCTAAAATCAATTGTAGGCATAGAATTCTCCCCATAAATTAGCTTTCCACCTAAACCTTCTACTTCAATGTTATAAGCATCATGTCCTCCTGCGGGAGAATCAAATTCGTAATACTCCCCAACTAAACATCCTAAATCATTATTTAGCTTAAAATCAGTGTAAAACTTATTAGCAGGTACTTCAGCAATGTTCATTACATGGTCATGACATTGTACTGCAACATTGATATATCCTTTATCTCCAGTTGAAAGAACGCTCCCTAAATCCTTTTTTACTTCTCCTGTCTTAGCCATTTTAATCCACCCCCATAACTTTTTTAGCTTTTTCGACAGCATCAAAGGCATCTTTACCCCAAACATCAGCTCCAACCTCATCAGCGAATTCTTGAGTAGTAGGCACACCTCCTACCATAACTTTTACGTTGCTGCGTAAACCCTCGTTTTGGAGTAACCCGAGGATGTTTTTCATTTCTAACATAGTAGTTGTCATATAGCACCCTAATCCTAATATATCCGGTTTGATTTCCTTTACTTTTTTAATAAATGTTTCGTTTGGTACATCTTCTCCTAAATCAATAACATTAAAACCTCCACTTCTCAATGTCGCTTTGACCATTATCTTTCCTAAATTATGCATATCACCAGCTACTGTTCCAATTATCACTGTTCCAGATGTGCCTAAATCGCCACTTGATAATTTTGGTTCTACAATTTCCATAGCCAACCGAAATGCTTCTGCGCATAATATGATATCCGTTTGGAAATAATCGTTTGTTTTCCACAGTTCTCCTGCTGCTACAATACCAGGAATAATTCCTTCATTCATAACTTTAATAGGCTCTATTCCCTCATTTATTAACTTTTCAGCCAAGTCCTTAGCTAAGTCGTCATCACCTTCGAGAACAGCTTTCTTTAATTCTTCCAAAGTTTTTAAATTTGTCATTACATTACCACCATTTTTGTATATAAAGTATTCAAATCAAATATTGTCATAAACTAATATAAATAATTATTCATTTCAATTGATTTTTCTAATTTTTGTAAATCAATTATTATTCGTTTTAAAACGATTAGTATAACATTTACTCATAAAGTGAAGTTACAGATAACAGAATTTTTGCTACTTTGAATAAAAAAATAAAATAGATAAAAAAAAATTAATTATTTTCCACCAAATTCAGAAACGTCCCCAAATAAACGCTTCACAGCGTCTATTCTGGTTTCCTCGCCAATCTGTTCAACATTTTTTAAATCAATAGCTTCTTTTGGGCAAACCGCAATACATTGAGGTTCAGTTCTACCAACTTCAGGATCGATGAAATCTTCTTTCATCCCATCACAGAGATCACAAATAAGAGCATTCTGGGTATCAATGTGTAAATTTATAACTCCAAAATCGCAAGCCCTAATACAATAGGCACATCCATTACATTTATCATCGTCAACAATTATAGATCCTGTCTCTTCATTTTTCGTCAATGCCTTTTCGGGACAACTTCGAATACATGGTGCGTCCTCGCATTTTTGGCAC
>JAHLWJ010000472.1 GCA_019057975.1 Promethearchaeota archaeon
TTAAGGGTTCCACCACAACCAATGTATCAAAAAAGCTGGGCAGCAGTTGGTGCAAATCCAACTCAAATGGATTATGGTGAAGTATATATGGCTTTAAGACAAGGTGTAATTGATGGCATGGAAAATCCTATTGAATCCATCTTTGGACGATCATTTCAGGAAGTAGCTTCCTATCTAACTTTCACACAACATCTCTTAAACCCTTATGTTATATTAATGACTGCAGATTTATTCAATAGTTTAGATAAAAATACTCAGAATGCATTTATTAGGGCAGCTAAGGAATCAGGAAAGTGGTTTGCCGACAGTTTAGGAGCAGTGGAAGAAGAATATATTAGAAAAATGATGAGGGAAAATAGTGCAGTATTTATAAGAATAGATACAACACCATTTTCTGAAAAAATTCGCCCACTCGCACATGAACTTGAAGGTAAAGGAGAATGGTCCGAAGGATTGTTTGATTATGTCCGAAGCTTGGTTGAGTAGAAAGCCATAGTGGTTTGTGGGAGTTTCCTTTTGGAAGCTCCCACTTTTTTATACCCAGAAAAAAGAAGGTAAGTATAAATATGAAATCATTAGTTACTCTATTAAAAAATGCCAATTCCTTTATAAGGAGAATAGAAGAAGAGATATGTTCAATAATAGTTGTAATGCTAGTTGTAAGTACAGCAATAGGAGTCTTTTGGAGATATGTATTACATAATCCATTGCCTTGGCCAAACGAACTGGGAATGTTCTTACTTCTTTGGCTTGCCTTTTTGGGAGCTAGTCTAACTATTAAGGATGATGGTCATTATAAAATTAGTATACTATATAATGCGTTACCTGAGAAAGTTCAACGGGTGACAAATATTTTGAACGATTTATTGAAACTTACTTTTTTAATTATCTTTATCTATATAAGTATAAGAGTATTTCCACGTCAAACGATAAGACGTATGACTGTATATTTGGGCATCAATAAAGCATGGCACACTTTTTCTTTAACTGTTGGGTTTAGTTTCATGGTATTATTTGTATTTAAAGAATTACTGCTAAAATTAAGTACAATAAAAAAAAGGAACAATAATAACTTATGAATTTTATTATTATCCTATTTTTAGCTTTAGTAGTATTGATATTATTACGCATGCCTATTGCTTTTTCATTAGGGATTTCAGGATTATTGTATCTGATACTTTTTCCGGGTGATACGAATACAGCTGCTTTTCTAGATAAAATGGTTAGAGGTATTCATTCCTATATGTTTTTGGCTGTTCCTTTGTTTATTTTAGCTGGCCGAATGATGAATTTAGCGGGGATAACAGAAAGAATATTTAATTTTGCACTAAGTTTAATTGGTCATATTAAGGGCGGTTTAGGTCAGGTGAATATTCTTGCTAGTATTATTTTTTCCGGTATGTCGGGGGCAGCTGTAGCTGATGCTGCTGGCTTAGGCTTGATCGAAATAAAAGCAATGAAAGATGAAGGCTATACTGCTGAATTTTCTGCATGTGTCACTGCAGCTTCTTCAACTATTGGTCCAATAATTCCGCCAAGCATTACAATGGTTATTTTTGGGGTTTTAACCAGGACATCAGTAGGTAGATTATTTATTGGAGGGATAATACCTGGATTATTAATGGGAATATCATTAATGATTTTAGTGTATATAATGGCTCTTCGTAGTCCAGATGATTTTCCTGTAAGACCTGCACCTACCGCTAAAAATATTTGGATTAGTTTTAAAGGGGCTTTTTTCCCCTTATGGGCTCCGGTAATTATATTAGGAGGAATTTTATGGGGGATAGTTACTCCAACAGAAGCAGGTGTTTTAGCCGTAATTTATGCCTTTTTATTAGGTGCTTTGTACCGGAAGGTGAATCTTATAGAATTTAAGCAGAGTTTAATTGATACCTCCAAACAAATTGGAGCAGTTATGTTTATTTTGGCAGGAGCGAGAATATTTGGTTATGTAATGACTATTCAACGAGTGCCAGATTTGTTTACAGCATGGATGACGGGTTTTACACAAAATAGAACTGTTGTATTATTACTGGTTAATATTGCGTTGCTTTTTTTAGGCATGTTTATGAATTCATCTACTATATTGATATTAACCATTCCTATATTACAACCACTTTTATCTAGTTACGGAGTTGATATGGTTCATTTTGGTGTGGTTATGACATTAAATGTTATGATCGGGATGCTTACACCTCCTTTAGGTGTTACTTTATATATTTCAAGTGATATTGCAGGAGTTCCTTTTGAAAAAATTATACCACACATAATACCTTTTTATATACCACTATTAATTGTCTTATTTCTAATTACTTATATTCCACAGTTAGTTCTTTGGTTACCAAATTTATTAATGCCTTAATTTATTGTATAACATTTTTGAGTTTATCAAACAAATTCAAGAATAAATTTGTAGTTTTTATAGAAAGTATAGGTTTGGGACGTGTTGATTATTCCTCACGCCTGGGAGAGATAAACAAATTTATATTTTGTTTATTTAAATATCAACGTTTAAATGTCAAGAATACTTTTGTCTTTTGACACTATAGAGAGAATGGAGGATAAATATGAAGAACGAACTATTTGATTTAAGCAATAAGATTGCTCTGGTCACAGGGTCCGGTCAGGGATTAGGTTTTGCCATTGCGCGAGGATTGGGCATGGCTGGGGCTTCCTTAGTCTTAAATGATATAAATGAAGAGAAACTTAATAGAGCTGTTTCAATCCTTTCCAAAGAAGGGATTACAGTTTATGGTTGCTCCTTCGATGTCATCGATAAAAAACAAATCCATCAAAAAATTTCGGCTTTAGAGAAAAAGTTTAGCCCAATTGATATTTTAGTGAACAATGCCGGAATACAAAGGCGAGGGCCACTGGAGACAATTGAAGAATCTGTCTGGCGGGAGGTGATTGACATTAATTTGACCGGAGTCTTTCTAACTAGTCAACGGGTTGTCCCGGGAATGATAGCTCAGAAATCAGGTAAAATAATAAATATATGCTCCCTTTCAAGCGAAATCGGGAGACCAACCATAGGTCCATACACAGCCTCTAAGGGAGGGTTAAAAATGCTTACAAAAGCTATGGCTGTAGAATGGGGAAAACACAATATTCAGGTTAATGGTATAGGCCCAGGCTATTTTATCACAGATATGACTCGAACTTTAGCTGAGGACCCTAAATTCGATACTTGGCTTCGATCTCGAACACCAGCAGGTAGATGGGGAGATCTTTCCGAGTTAGTGGGAACCGCCATTTTTCTTGCATCTCGCGCATCAGATTTTGTAAATGGTCAGATAATATATGTAGACGGAGGAATACTTGCATCCCTGTAGATGCCTGAAGTAATTTCAATTATAGAATTTATTTTCTTTCATTATTTATTGTTAATTTTCTGATTTTAATTCGAGAGGTTTTTTGTTGCTGTCGAGAGTCTATAGTGAATTGGGAGGATAAATTGAGGAAAAATTTAAAACAATACCAAATTTTATACATTATAGAGATTGAAGGAAAAGTGGAATTAGGAGAGAAGAAAATTGAAATAAAATTAGGAATAAAAATGTTAATTTATTAATTATTTTTAATATTTTGTTATTGTGGGGAAAATAAAAAACAAGAATTTTTAAAAAAGGTATAGTAAAAAATTTGACAAGTTTGAAATTTGATATATTTTGATATATAATGTAGAAAAGTATATTAAATAGAATTATATTCTACAATGTAGAAATTTTTGGGAAAAACAAGGCGATAAAAAATAGCCAAATTATACATAAAAATAATAAATAAATTTTTCTTTATTATAGAAATTTTACTTCAAAAAGGTTCCTCTAT
>JAHLWJ010000088.1 GCA_019057975.1 Promethearchaeota archaeon
CATCTTTATAATTATAAGTGGCGGCAATATTTCTATGATAACTATATTTTAATTTCCGGTATTTTGGATTATAAAGAAAACCGTTTTTACGACAGGCAAAGCAGTGATATTTTTCTTTTTCTTCGTCAATATATAAATTAGGCCGATTTTTATCCGGATGAAAAGGACACAGAGCTATCCAGTTTTTACCTTCTTTTTTAGTAGCTTCAACAGATACTATTCTTCTCGCTTGATTATCCCATAAATGAAAAATCCTACTTTTCAATGATTCTACTTACCCTCCTGACAGATTATTAAAAAAATATAAAAAACAATTACTCGGTTTCTTCCAGCTTACTCTCATGGGCTAACAAGAAATTAAACAAGGCAGTCATGTTTTGGGTGATTTCCCTGGCATCACGCATAGTGAGGGGAGTAGGGAAATAGGGCTGCCAAACTTGAATGGTCTTTTCCAGAAACTTCCTGGAATATCCGGGAGATATTTTTTTCGCCATATGTTTTCACCTCTATATATAATTAGTGACATGTCACACGGGGCGAAATAAAACGGTCAAGATCCTTGTAAATAAAGGATTTTGATTTTGGAAAATAATTTAAGAGGTCTCTGTGACGTCACAGAGAATTTTGGAATTGAGCGGATCGGGGAGCAGGAAGAATTTGGTTTTGTAGGCTTCGTATTTTACATAATCATAAAAAGGGGATTCATTGATATTGAAGTATTGTTTTAATGAGTCGGATAATCTTTGAATCTGTTTTCTTATTTTTGGAGTGGAAAGGGGGTGGGAGTCAACTTTTTTTCTATAAGTGGTTATTGTCCAGGTAAGGTCTCCCCGGTATCGAGAGAGATCATAAAGCAGCTTCCATTGCGTATTTGGTTTCCCGTTCTTCAGGTTTTCAAAACCCATTTTCTGAAAATTTACTATCTTGCTGAATTTATTGGGTGCTTGTATTTTAACTTTGTCATAATCCAGGAACTGTATGGTGACATGTTCCCACTTTGTACCGGATGGTAGTTTTAATGGAGTTATTCTTTTTGATAGCGATTTATCTAATTTTTCCGGAAGCTTAATATCCATAGTTAATTTTTTACTAATTTCGATTAGCTTAATGAAATTTATTACTTGTTCGTAATGTTTAGGTTTTATTAATAAGGATAATTTTAAATATTCTTTTTTAAATGACTCTAAAGTATCAGACATAAATTGTTTATTTTTTATTATTTCTTTTTCGATTTTATCAAGTTCATTATTTAATTTATTTTTCATTTTATTAAAGCGTTTATTCTCATAATCATCTTCTGCAAATTGGGCTAATTGATAATACGATCTGAACTTTCCTTGATAATTGAATTTCGATCCTTTTAAAATTGAATTCATGGTATTTTTTTCAAGAGTCATTTTCTCAAATTTGCATTCTTCGTATAAAAAGAAAATATTTTCTAATAACCCATTTAAGCCCCCATTTAATATATTGTTAAATATTTTAATTTTATCATATTTTTTTTCAATGGATGCTATAATTTGAAGATCTTTTTGTGAGAAACTGCTAAAAAGTATTCTTGCACAATTTTTAAACCAAACATCTTTATCGGTTGTTTTCAAAAAAAGATATTGATTAATTTCATTTAAAATCGTTTTTTTTAAGCATAAAAATTTATACCTCATATCTTCAATAAAACCAAGTTCTTTATAAGATAATATTTTCGATAATGACACCGTTTTACATTTGTATTTTTTAAATTGATTGGTTTTATTTGAAAAATATTTTTTTACAAAATAATAAGGGTCACTACTTGGATTTTTTAATTTATTAAAATTTTTAATGTAAACCGGTATTTCTATTGGATAGTTCGGGGCTAATTTATAAAAAAGCCAGGCACTGTCAGTAAAATTGTAATCAGGCCAGCCCGTTTCTATTAAAGATTCACTATTATCTTCAATAAACAAAGCAAAATTTTTATATAAGCAAGATAATTCTTTTATTGTAAAATATGGAATAATCCCGTTGTCTTTTTGATAAATTAGGTGTTTATCAGCATAAAATCTGTTAACATCGCCTAAATATTTTTCTTCAAAAAGACCTAATGCGCTTAAAGGTGAGAGATATTTTAGTGATTCTTCAAAATTTGGAGAGAAAAATATATTTGAATCGGCTCCAAAAGTATCGGTGGCAGATAAAATATAATTTTTATCTAAATATCTTTTTCTTTTTGGAGTGATTAATGTTTTTTTTAAGATAAAGCAAATTTTATTGACAAAATATGCTTTATCGTTTTTTTCTTCATTTAATGCAAAATCTGGATTACTAGAATAATATTTTTCGTAAATATTATTAGCTTTCCCTTTAATTATTCCTTCAATATCTTTTTTCAAATTCCATCCCTGAATTAAATTTACAAACATTAAATATTATAAGTCATTAAAATTGAAATTCATAATAAATAAGTTCATTGCTTATTTATTATCTCAAAATACTAACCTGATCCCTGATATCCCCTGATTTATCAGAACATTTTTGGCGATATTCCACGATTTATCGAACCTTACTTTTTGTTATTTTCTGTTATTTCTAACAATCTGCAACCGATTTTCACCGATTTATCGGTAAATACCAAGAACTACATACTGGAAAGTTTGAAATATGTTTTAAAAAAAGAAGGATTTTATAAGCCTTTTGTTGTATTATGAAGAGGATATAGAAAAATTAAAAAAGATTTTTTTTACTCCCTACTGGTGATATAATAAAATAAATATAGATGTCTGAGATAAAACAAAAAACCATCTCCTGATACGTAAGAGAATAGGATTAAGAGAAATAGCCCGGGAGCTAAATGAAAAAGGCGTACCTACTACAAGGGGCGGCAAGTGGTATGCTGGGACTATTAAATATATACTGGAAAATCCTCTTTATAAGGGGATAGCTCATTATAATGAAAATAATGTAAAAAATAAAGATTTGCCTTTATTTTAATAAATAGAAGGCTTGTTTAACATTATGATAAGAACTTACAAGCAAATTATATTTTCTGAAAATAAAAAGAGGTTAGCTCTTTTAGAAAACTTTAAGCTTCATTTGAAGGCCTATTTAAGTAATCTAATGGGTGCCTTTGAGGGGGGTCTATACGAAAATGTAAAAGCGGGGGAAGAACATAAAGAAATAAATAAACTTATAGATGAAGCATGTCTTTATATAGAGGCTATTCCTTCTATTGTAGGTGTCGTAGATGAAAATAATTATTTGACAAAAAACTTAATTTACAATCAAAACATAATAGATAGGAAATATTTTTATGAATCATTAGTAAATATGACGGAAAGGGCAATAGCCGTATACAAAAAGGATAATGTAAGAGCTAAGCAGAGAACTTATTGCCCTCTTTTTTGGATAGCATTAGTAATAGACTGTCTTGTTGTCTTACCTTTTGAAGCTCTCGGCAGAGCGGGCTTTAATCAGAACAGGATAGAAGTTTCCTTTATAGGGAAACTCTTTAAATACGTATTTTATGTAATTTCTTATCTTTCCCTTGCTGTAGCTGCACGCGTTGTTATTAATGCTTTGGTTAAAGCAGGGTATCTTAATGGGTCTTAATTTTAAAGAGTTCAAATAAATAACTGTAAGAACGAAATCCCGACAAACCAAAATTTTACTTAATAAAAATTAAACAAAAAATTTTCTTATTTTTACGGACGGAGGTATATGAAAGTTTGAAAAAAACGGAATTAATAAACCAACAAAAATATGCTCTTAATAAAAAGGTTACACATCATAAACTAATAATCGGAAATTGTATGAATATGCCTGAAATTTCAGATGGGAGTGTTCATCTTGCAGTAACTTCTCCACCTTATTTTAATGCTCCTTTTGATTATAAAGGATTATTTAGAGATTATAAGCAATATTTAAGCGTTCTTCGCAAATTTGCAAAAGAAGCATTCAGAGTTCTTGCGAAAGGACGAATATTTATTTTAAATATTGATGATATGTTAATTGATGGTGAGAAATTTCCTATTGTGGCAGATGTAACAAAGATTTTTCAAAAAGCTGGTTTTAGATATAGAGATAGAATAATTTGGGAAAAACCAGAAGGGTATATAAGAATTAGTAGAAGAAGTGGAGTTATAATTCAGAATCCTTATCCTATGTATTTTTATCCTGATAATCTTCTTGAAAGTATTATTATATTCCAAAAAGGGAAATTTGATTATAAATCAATTGACAAAAAAATCAGAGAGGAGTCAAAAGTAGACATTAAAGAATTTCAACAAAAAAAATGGTTTCTAACTCTTTGGAGAATGAATAATGTAATGCCTGGCTCACCATTAGAAAAAGACATAGCAGCATTTCCAGAAGAATTACCTTATCGAGCAATAAAATTATTCTCTTATGTTGGTGAAACAGTTCTTGATCCTTTTGCCGGTTCAGGTACAACCATGAAAATTGCAAGACAACTTGGAAGGAATAGTATAGGTATAGAAATTAAAAAATCATTAATTCCCATTATAAAAGAAAAGCTTGGGTTTAGCGGACAAGAGACATTGTTTAAAAATGATGATACATTTGAAACAATAGAAAGAACAAGGGGGTGGATAAAATAATAAACATAACTGCAAATATTAACGGTATAAGATATACTCCTCTCTTGTGTAAGGAATTATATACTTTTAACATATCAGAATTATCTGAAGCACTTTCAAAAAAAGCGACCTTTATTTTAAGGGTAGATGATAAAAATCAAATCGCTATAAGTTGGTGGGTTTCTGCAAAAAGGACAAGGTCTTACCCATACACTCGTATTTATAATTCTCTTGGCTTTTCTGGCAAAAAACTAACCGTTATTCCTATGGTAAAAGACGAAGGGAAAGAAGGTGATAGAGATTTTTTGCAATGGGATACGGTTTCTTTAATGAGCCTATTAAATGTTTATGTAATTATCTCTTATTATAAATATGCGGAGAAAAGCTCAAGATATAAAAACAAAATAACAAATCAAAGATTTGATGCAAAACAGATTAAATTTGAAATGAATAAATTACTCTCATATCAATCAGATGCTTTACACTGGAATATAGAACAAATAAATAAAGTTGCAGAAATAGGGGAAAATGCTCTTGCTTCATACGAAAATATTTCAAGCTCCCTTAATATTGAAATGCACTCAAAAATATCTGCTGAAAAAAGAATAAAAGAACTTTTAAAAGGAAAAGAAAATTTTATGAATCTATCAAGAGATTTAGCACATAAAGCCCAGCAAAGAGAAGGTATTACTGTTCAACCAAAGGAAAAACTGGTAGGAATTAAAGCAGCCCTAACTATCAAAAACTATCTTGGTGGAAACTATTATTTTACTTCTGATGAAGTGGAGATAAATAAAGAAAATATTTCGTTAATAGAAGCCAAACATACTAAAGAAAATAAACTTCCATCAATTGGGGATATTAAAGATGGGTTACTAAAGATGATACTTTTTACAAATTTAGAAAATGTTAAAATTGGTAATAAATATTACAATCCTATTCCAATATTAAAATTAACAACAGGATTAGGTTTCGATATCAAGAATATAAGCGGCCCTAATAAAAAAATATTGAATTTATTGAAAAAAGAAGCAGAAATAAATAAATTCAGAATTATAATCAATAACAATTTTTTTATATAATTTATAGCTGTTTAATCAATATTTTTAAAAAATAAATACCTAAAATAATAAAAAAGAATTCCAGGAGATTTAGATGAAAGACAAAGAAAAATTAGAAGAATTAAAACCATTCATTGAAGGTAGATACAAGAATATTGATTTAGATCATTTGATGATGTATGTCATAAAAGAGCTAGAGAGAATAAAAGTGAATTTATCTTATGAAAATGCTGCTGTTGCAGCTTTTAGAATATTTCCAAAAAAGTTTTCTCTACCTGGTTTCCCAGAATATCCTGATTCTAACAGAGTTGATCAGTGTTTATGGCGTTGCTCTGGTAAAACAAGGCAATGGTTAGGTGGCAAAACCAGGCAAGGATTTTACATAACCCCAAGAAGCAGAATTATTTTTGAGGAATCAGTAGATCTTTTAGAAGGTAGAAAATCTACAAAAACAAGAGCAATTTCTCAAACAAGGAGAAAGGAAACAATATTAGCCGAAACGCTTAATTCTTCAGCATATAAAAAGTTTTTAGAAGGAAATGGTAATTTAATAACAGAAGGAGAAATATGTTTTTTGCTGCAGGGGACATTGGATTCTGAAAAGGATACTCTAAAGAAAAATTTAGATTTACTTAAAATGTTTGCAGAAGAACTTGATAGAAAAGAAATAACAACTTTTCTAGAGTGGATAGAGAGCCACTTTAAAGGTTTTTTAAGGAAAAAATGATTATAGGGGGCAATTAATATGAAAGGAATTATTGAGGTTGACCCAAGGCATACTATACGAAGAATGAAAACAGGAATGCAAGGAGATGTTATTCGGGCTCTTGTTGAACTTATAACAAATTCAGATGATAGTTATATAAGAATGGAAGAAAATGGAGAAATTGAAGAAGGTAAAATAGAAATTGAATATGCAAAGTATGCAAATTTTGGCTTTTTTGTAGTTAGAGATCACGCAGAAGGTATGACAATAGAAGATGTCTATAATAATTTTAAGAAATATGGTGCTCCAACTAGCGGATTGAAAGTTGGAAAAAAAGTCCGGGGATATTTTGGGCAGGGTGCTAAGGATGCTTTGGTATCTATGTCTAATGGAACATTATTTACATTTAAAGATGATAAATTCACTCAATGTAAATTATATATTGAAGAAGGCAAACCAATGTATGATATTAGTGATGCATTGTTTGCAACAAAAGAATTAAGGGCTAAACATAAGATATATGGAAACGGAACTATTGCAAGTTTTTTAGCCCACTCAAAAATAACTGGTAAAGTACCTAGGTTTGATACTATTCACCAAGAATTAGCAAATCATTATTTGCTACGTAAAATTATGAGCAATCCAAGAAGAAAAGTTACACTAAAAAATTTAGATAACAAAGTATATAGAAAACTTGGATATGTAAATCCAAAGGGGCAAGAAATTCTTTCAGAAGAATTTAATATTGACTATGAAAAGTATGGTAAATTCCCGATCCAGATTTCTATATCCCGAGCCGAAAGAGAGCTTAATCAGTCCGGTGATGACAGAAATGGTGGGCTTTTAATAGTTGACGAAGAGGGAATAATACTAGGCATTTCTCTTTTTAAATATGAAAATGAACCATTAGCAGCAAATTTCTTTGGAGAAGTTAAAATTGGCCGCTTCAGAGAACTGCTTTTGGATGAAGAACCAGTTTTAAGCGAAGAAAGGGATGGACTATTAAAGCGTCATCCATTTTGTCAATTATTAATACCGGAAATTGAAAAACGTTTAAGTGATATGGTAGAAAAAGAAAGAACAAGAAAACAAAACGAAGAGCGAAGCAAGGTAGATGCAGAGGAAACACTACGATATAGGAAAGCATTTTCAATCTTAAATGAAATTGCTGAGGTTGAGGCTAAACCTACTACCTATTTGGGAGAAAAGAAAGATGATCAAATTGAAGATCCGCCTGGTGGATTTTGTATTTATCCATCTTCAGCTCAAATAACCATAGGAAAACGCTATGCACTTGAACTACGAGTCGATCCAAAGGTAATACCACATAGTACTATTGTAAAAATTTCTTCTAATAGTTCCAAGATTAACATATTAACTCCCCAAATAGAATTAGAATTATCTCAAGAAAATGGTGATGAAATAATCCGAAAGTTTATTAGCATAGAAGGAACAGAGCCAAATATTGACGCTGTTATTCAAGCGACAGCGGATAGCAAAATATCAAAAGCGAGGGTGTATATATTACCGGAAAAAGAATTATTATTGAGCGAAGGAATGTCTTTTCAGCCTGAAAGCGTAACTTTACACCCTAACCATGTTAGGAAAGTAAACTTATTAATATATGTAAAGATGATCGAAAGTGGCAGTCAAATCCAGTTTTCTTGTGATAACGAAGTAGTACATATTTCAAAGGACCATATTATTGTAAACGAATTTGATGCTATTAGGCATATTGCCTCATACCAACTAGAGGTATGGGGCGAAGGAGAAGGACAAGATGCTTTAATAGAAGCTACTTATGAAAATTATTTAGCTTTGTTGCAAATTAAAATAAGAGCAAAAGAAGAAAGCAAAAAAGGGAAAAAGGGGATGTTTAATGAGCCTGAATTTAATTTTGATCCTGAACCATTACAAAGAATCTCATATAGTAATGAGACAGGTAAAGTAATTATTTATATAAATTTCCCTTCAGTTAAGCATTATTTAGGTTTTAATTGTCAATTCAGAAAAGAAATATCGGCTCAAGTTTTTATTGCCGATATTATTGCAGAAAGGTGTTTCTATGAGATAGCAAAAAAAGGAGTCTTCTCACGTGTAGGCTTTTCCTTGAGCAAAGAAGCAGCTCCTGATAGGATACAAAGAGATGCTTTTAAACTGTCGAATAAATATGGGAAAAAAGTCCATCAAGCTTTAGTAGATCAAAGCATTTTAAAAGAATCACGCAAAATTAGTTTAGATAAAGAAAATTAATAATTTTTTCCGAAATAAAAAATTATAGCCCGGTGATAATATGGAATGAATATTAAATAATAGAGGAATAAATAGACACACATCCCACACTAAATTTAATAGGATAAAGGTACCTATGAAGAAATTATTTGTTTTAGGAATTGCACTATTTTTTTGTTTATTTTTTGTGGGTTGTAGTTGGATAATAACACCAACAATTATTCCAGATAATGGCGGGATGGATGAATATGACCCCCAATTTATTTCTTTACTAAACGAATTAGATACCCCTTCAAAATTAATGAGTTATTTAAAGAATAGCACCCAATACGGAATCCACATCGGGATATATACCCCTTATGAATTTTATCTTAAAAAAGAAGGAGACTGTGCTGATTATAGTATTTTTAGTTGTTATGTTTTACACTATCATAACTACGTTGTACATTCTGTAAGAATAAGATTTTTTAACGAATTTTTAAACCACGTAATAACCGTTTTTGAACATAAAAATACAGACCAGTACTTTGGGTACACGTTAGCTAAATATGGTTATATTAGCGGTAGAAATATTTATCCAACAGGCTATTTTAACACACTAGATACCATTGAAGACTGTGTGTATAATTTTACCAAGTGGCCGGAGGGTGAAGGGTATGTTGTAAAAAGTTATGATGTTAACCCTTGGAATTATTGTTCTTATAGAACGATAGCCCGATGAAAGCGAAGAGGGGAGAAATAATAAAAGCGCGGATTAAAGAAGGCAAAATAATTTTAAAAGGAGCTATAAAAGGTTAAAAATACAAGAATTGTAATTTTATTATTACAAGTAAATGTATAATGCCTTACAAAAGTAAATGGGAGAAATAGAAGAATTATATGAAGAATTTCAAAGTGAGGTTAATGTTGCGTGTTGGTCTTTTTATACTTGGAAAAATATCCATAATATAGCAGCAGGTGATAAGAAAGTTCATCATGCTCTAAATAGGAATCCATTATCATGGAACATTATTTTATATTCACTGCAAAATGCTTTTTTTAGTGCTATCGCTCGGCTTTTTGATAAAGACGAAAGAACATTTTCTGTTCATATGTTTTTAAGGGCGTGTATTGAAAACACCGATCAATTTAGTAAAGATGCATTACGAGAAAGAAAAATAAAAGGTCCGGATGCAGATAAATTATCCTGGCTTGATGGATATATAAAAAAATCTTATCAGCCAAACAAAGAAGATTTTCTGAAACTGAAAGGTGGAGTATCAAAAAAACAAAAGCTATACTACTTGGGATGCAAACCGATTAGAGATAAGATATTTGCTCATAAAGAATTTAAAGAAATAAAATGTGTAGACGAATTATTTAGAAAAATAAAAATTGGTGAAATTCAAGATTTATTATGTTTTCTATATCAAATAGAAAGGATAATATTCCAGCTTCTATATAATGGAAGATTAATGAATGTCGGAGATTTCAAATTTAACGAAGAGGAATTTATAATAAAAGATATTGCAGAGCTTCTTGATAAAATAAAATCATAACAAGACTATCAATGCGTAAAGATTAAAGGAGGGTTTTAAAAAGTGAATAAAACACAGAAATTTATTTTGGCGATTTTTGTGCCAATAATATTTTTCTTTATTGCCGTATTTATTGCAAAAAAGGCAGTAGATTATAGAAGCAGTATTCTTTTTAACTTAGGGGAAACTTGGTGCGTGTGGCTTGTTTATTCAGCCTCCTGTTGTCTTTTTGAATTTTTACTATTTAGAGATAATAAAATAATTCCCCGGAAAAATAAAAAAGATTAAATGCCACTTATATTTAGAAGAATATTACAAGGATTAAGGAGGGTTTTTTATTATAAAACTATTTAATAAATACATTAAAGATGAAGATAATTCCATATTTATTAAGAATTATGAAAATATTATTTAAAATTAAGGGGGTTTCTATTTATGAAAAGAAAATTAAATGAACCAATTAAAAATAATTTATCAACTATGATGAAAAGAATAATAAATATTTTTATTATTCTTTTCCTATTTTTGATAGTAATTTTTTATATTGCGAATGCAGCAGATGAAAGTATTATTATAAACTATAATAGTGATCTTTCTTATTTTATAGGCATGGTTCATTTGGGAGTGAGACCCTATCAGAATATTGGTTTTTGGATGGGTAAAGGAGGTGCAGAGATACAATCTCACTCATATAATAGAGATAATATAATAGAGAGTGTTCATAGAAAAATAGAGGAGAATGATCCATTTATCTATTATATCTATCGTTTCCCGGACCCTAATGGTTACGAAAATCTAACACAAATAGTAAATGAGAAAACTAAAATTGTTGAAAAAATTCAATTAACTATTAACTTGAGTTATGAAATTAAAGTATTTGGATCATTAGAAGAAGCATGTTTGGCTGTAATAGAAAGCTTTATCAACAGCCGATATTTAGAAAAAGACATTGATTATAAATTTATAGATGAGTTTATTCACTCAGGAAAAAAGATTTGGATAAAAGGAATTAAGAATAGTATAATATATGAGCTTATAAATATTCAAAAGGATAAGAAAGATAATTATTATTTAGTGGCAACATTTTTAAAAAATACCAATGGTGGAAGTGCTAAAGATAAAACATCTTCAAGTTATCAAGTGATTCAATATCCCATTTTTGATTCTTATCAATGGGAAGTAGGAATCCCTGGATTTTTCGAACCCGGTGAGATCACTAAATTTAAAGATACAACTATTAGCACAGTCCAACTTTCAAGTCCATCAAATGGAGAAACATTGCCGCTTGGAGATATTACTTTCTCTTGGAATCCTGTGAGTAATGCTACAAAATATCAATTCATTTTCTACAACCGTCAAGGACAAGTTGCGCTAGACACGACTAAAAATACAACTTCTTTGACTATTCCCCTTGCTGGTGGTGAAGGAACAATCACCTGGAAAGTAAGGGCGGGTGATAACAGCGGTAATTGGAGTGCATGGTCTAGCTCATGGAGTTTGAATTTAAAATCTAATACAACTATCAGCCCCGATTTCTCCCTCCAAGGTTTCGATACTGCCCACTCTTTAACCGGTAGCTTGCATTGTCCCGATAAAACCGGCTATGCCTGCCCCAGTTGCAGCACTGCCCCAGGTTATGATAATCATTTTAAAGGTTTTAACGTTCTAACTACCAATGAAGATTGTTACGTTAAATTAACTTATAATGATGGAGATTATATAGGTAATCAAAATAATTATGAAGTCACCATCAAAGGAGAAAAGTGGTTAGGATTAGAAAACGAATCAGGAACAGAATTAGTAGAAGAAATAAACAAGGGAAACTTTGACTTTGCACGCGCAAATAAATTTATTAAAAGAACAATGAATTTTCCCGGAGATAATTATAAATACGAATTTGCCGACGAGGGCAAGGAATTTCGGTTATACCTTTCAAGAAGTAGAGAAGAGGCTTTCAAGGCAGTACCTTGGAAAAATATCACTGTAGAAATAAAAAATAAAGAAACTGATAAGATTTTTAAATATAAATTTTCGAAAGGCATTTTCCCCCGTGCATACTCTTGGAGTAATGGAGGGGTGGCAAATTATGGACAATGTGTATGGTGGACAGCTAAAAGATGGGTTGAAGAAGTGGACTCGAAGACACTGTTTCCTTTTTATCCTCCTTCCCCAGAAGCGGTAAACGTAAAAACAATTGATTCTAATTACCAACCCAAAAAATATGATGTCCTTATCAATTATAAGCCAGGGGGGCCACCCGAACATTATGGCTTCGTAGAAAAAGTAGAGGGCGATAAGATGTATATTAGCCAATTTAATTGGATAAAACCGGGTGAAGTTTACAATTATATTATAAGGACCTGGAACGGAAACACAACTAGCCTTTTTTACTCTGGTACTTTTGATGATAAATATTATTTTAAATATTATTATAGACGGATGTCTACTGTATCAGAGACCGATACCTATGCCCTGCGCGACATCGGACCTGCGGAAGGCCAAATCTTCTACGACAAAGGCAGTTACTCCAATGGCTGGCGGTATTTAGAAGCCACCCCTAAATCTACTGAATGGACGGGAAAAAAATGGGGTAGCAAGGGAACTTTGATTGGAGGAACAGAAACGGGCATTGGAACCGGGCAGAACAATACGACTAAAATCGTGACCTGGTTAAATAGTTATTCTGAAACAGACTGTGCGGCACAGCTTTGCGATGCTCTGGTTTACGGTGGCTATAGTGACTGGTTTTTGCCCTCGAAAGATGAATTAAATCTGATGTACGAAAACCTATACCTCGAAGGAGTCGGTGATTTTAGTGTCGGCTACTGGAGTTCGTCGGAGGACATTGCTTACACCGCATGTTCCCAGGGTTTCTATAATGGTGGTCAGTTCTTCAACGCCAAGGACGATAACTTACGGGTCCGTGCCGTTCGGGCTTTTTAATTATTTATCCATTTAACAATTAAGAAGACTGCAGGGGGCTTACGCCCCCTGCCAAATAAAATGGGGTCTTCACTGCTCCATAAAATAATAATGCGGTTATTGCAAAAATATATTACAGGTATTAAGAGGGAGGTTTTTACTATAAGACTATTTAATAAATATATTAAAGATGAAGATAATTCCATACTAGAAGTTTATTGTGATAACTTAAAAAGAGACGAGATTGAAGAGCTGTTAACATTACTTAAAGGTATAAAATTTAAATATATCTCTGTTGATATAAAAAGCATTAAAGCGGCCAAAGAAGGTCATTTTCGGGAAGTATATCAAGCTAAGAAGAGATTAGAAAAAGAAGGATTTAGCTGGTCGGGAAAGTGAAAAGCCAAAGGAGAAACTTCGAAATTACTCGAGGGTGTCCTAGAAAAAAAAGAGAAGAGAGATAATAAAAGAGTGGATTGAATCCGGAAGGATTAAAAACATATAGCAATTAAAAAATATTACCGAAATTAGAAAAATATTATTTAAAATTAAGAGGGATTTCGAATTATGAAAAAAGAAAATCACACCAGTAAAAAACAAAAAAAAGAAGAAACCTTTTTCAATAAAATTTTACTATATTTAATATTCTATCCATTTGCTACGATTTGCGGCGTGATTTACCTTTTCAGGGAAATTCTTTTTACAGTACTATTTAGAATAAAAGATATATATGAAAATATTTTAAAGCCTTTTAAAAAGGTTCAAATTCAAATTTTATTGGGTTGCATTGATTTTGTTTGTGGATGTTTAATATTAAGATTATCTAACACGATTGTTATTATGAGTGCTATGGTAATATTAATAGTTTTGTTAAAATTACACTTCATTTTTTTATTCCAATTGATTACAAATCCCATGATGGCCTTTAGTCCTATTTTTCTGCAATACGAATTTTTTTATATACCAAATAAAGAAAATGTTATTGTTAAAAAATATTTTGATAAAAAAAATAAGACAAAAGATTTAAAAATTTTAGAAAAAATAAAAAAAGATTTAAAAGCAAGTATAATAATTTATGCAAAGGCATTTAATCGGTTAAATAATAGGATTAAGAACATAAGTGAAGAAAGAGCACTGTTAAAATTTTTTATCGCAGTTTTTATTATAACTGTTGTTTTTGCTATAATTGTTTTTTCTTTTGAGTATTATGGCCTAGCTAAGATAAATATTGAACATTTTTCTCTTTTGAAAGTAGTACAATATTTTGAATATTTCTATTTCAGCATATCAATATATTCAACAATAGATTCAGATATTACACCATTAACTACTTGTGCTAAATCAATTGTGATTGTACAAATTTTAGTAGGGATTTTTTTGTTTTACATATTTATACTTTCGTTTTCAACTATTGGGCTTAAATCAACTTTAAAAGATAAAGAAAAAATGTTAAATAAAATAGAAAAGATATTAAATTATTTAGACGATGTTGCTAAAAAGGAATTAAATACAAATATTGAGAATTTATTACAAGAGAAGTGATTCTGTGATATATTTTTTCTGATTCTTCTTTTTTAATGCTATAAATATAAGTACAAAAGGGAGTGTGATTCGCTAAAATTACACTCCCTTTTTATGGCTATACCGAAAGACTTAACATACGTTTTCCTTTCGGTTTTTTTATTCTATTAGATTTAATTATTTTTTCAGTATTTCTTACCCAGCAAATTGAGGCCCCACTCTTTCTCTCTTTCTCTCTCATTAATCATTACCATGCCAGGACAACTTTTCTCTAATATTTCACATTTTATTTAATCTAATTCAATCATTCTCGATTTAATCAATCCTGGTCACTCTGCCCAATATGATTTAATCTATTTTAACCAATCCGATTAATTCACTCCGGCTATTCTAATTTTACAATCAAACGCGCGGGGCGGGTAACTTTCCTTCCCCCTTTAATCCCCCCTAAAACCCCCCTCTTAACCCCCTTCTTTTTATTATTGCTCCTTGGC
>JAHLWJ010000089.1 GCA_019057975.1 Promethearchaeota archaeon
TCTATGTTGATCTCTTGAAAACATGAGTCTATTGATTCAATTTCTTCTAACTCTCTCAACCTGATTCTATTCTTATCATCAAAGTCTTTAGCAGCCCATATCAACTTAAGAAATCTTTGGTGATGGTGATGAAATCTCTGATTAGCATACTCTTTTGCTTGTTCAGTATGAAGAAGAAATGGCCAATCGCTACCTTCCATTAATAGTAATTCTCTAGCAATCTGGTTTAGTATTCTTTTTTCCCAATCGTTTGGATTCGGATTGAATTTTAAAACATTTTCAAATTCTTTAACTGATCCATTAATATAGGACCAGATCCAACCATGTTCAGGATTTTTCCAAACACTAAAATTCCCTCCTTCACCCCAACTGCTTTCTTTCATTCTAATTATGGTAAATTTTTCATCAAAGTTTGTAACATAATCAGAAATTGTAATCATTTCCACTTTTTCATTAATATTAATCAACTCAATAACTCTACTCAACCAATCAATACCCTCCGCGAACCAATGACCAAATAATTCGAAGTCAAAGGGCGAAATTACTATTCCTTTTTCATCATACTTCTCTGAAAAGGCTTGAACCTCCGTTTCTAAAAGATTCACAAAATGGTTTGCTTGAGATTCAACTACTTCTTTTGCCTTAACAATATCATAGAGTTGATTATTATTTCCTTCAATATTTTTACCAGTAATCCTCCAATAGTGCAAACCAGATTCAAAATCTTTTATATGAAATTCTCTATAATATTCATTACCAGGATATCCAATTTTAGCATCCCAAACTTGGATACTTGTGTTTTTGTTTCGTCCGAAAACTGAAACACCAGTTTCTAAATTATAACCAAAATTTGTAGTTAAGCCTAAATCATTTTTTAGTTCAATAATTTCTGCATCAAGGATTCCATGTGAATCTACAAAAAAATATTCTATGCCCGAATTATTTAACCAGTAATCAATACTCTCTCTAAATTTACCTTTCTTGTATTCCTTGGGCCTATAAGCGCATTCGGGAAGCCAAATACCTTTAGGTTCACTACTAAAATGTTTTTTATGAGTATCTACAGCTAATTGAATTTGAGCAAATATTCCGGAATCACTTTCAAAAAGTGGTAAAAAACCGTGCGTTGCTCCGCATGTTATTAATTCAATCATACCTTCATCTTGGAGCCATTTGAAGCTTCCTAAAATATCTGAATAGAAATTGTGATAAAAGGTATCTAAAACATATTCAAAATTTTTTAAGTGAAAGGCTGCTATTGCTCTTCTTTGTGGATGGTTTTCAAACCGTTTAATATCATTTTGTGCTCGTGAAATTAGGTTTTCCATATATTCTGAAAATTGTTGTTTCATATACTCATCTGCTAATAGTTCAGCCAATATTGGAGTTATATTTATAGTTATAGCTGTTTTTATTCCTTTATCTTTAAGATTTCTTAAAACATTCAATAAAGGGATATAAGTCTCATTCATAGCTTCAAGTAGCCATTCTTCTCCTGCAGGCCATCTTCCCGATTTTTTACACCATGGAATATGCCCATGTAGAATTAAACCAAAATATCCAAGAGTCATGGTTAAGATTTAGTTATTATTTGAACTTATATTGTCACGTTATCAATTATATTTGTAGTGTACTATTTTCGAGTTTTCAAAATTAATAATTTATATCTACTTTTTCTTCTTATTAGACCTTCTTTCTAATATTCTATATGAAAAATTCTCGAATTTTAAAAGAAAGTTATCTAACTCATTTTTTTCCATTCGTTCTCTTATAGTACAAAAACCAGAGCACACACCCCAGTTAAACGGCGTTTCACATTTATAGCAAGAGCCAAGAATACCATAGGCATGATATATATTTAATACTATCATTATAACATAAAAAGTAATAAATACTGTTCCTATTTTTATAGTTTTAGAGTAAGAGCGTCCCATTATCCAATTAAATAATAAGGCTGCTCCAAAGCCTATAAGAAATTTTTGAATAATTTTTATTGCTTTATTTTTAGTAAGATTTAATGGGCTAAGGAAAAAAGTTCCTAAGAATATTACACTTAAAACAAAAAAAAAATCAGAATTGAAGAGTTCATTTTTATTAAAAATTCTAAGAAGGAGAAGTGTAATAATGGCTGTCGGATAGCCAATGAAACATCCTATACATAACTTTATTTTCCCACATTTTAGTGTGTGTCCTTTGAAATTTTCACATTCGGGATGATGACTTAGAAAAAAAGGGATGAAACTTTTTCCATATAGTAAAGATTTTCTTAATCTGCTCTGTTTTTTCTTAGTACTACTAATTGAACTTATATTCTCTATTTGTTTATCATTATGGTTATGGCTTATTTATTTCACCCTCAATTCTACACTTTTTTAAAAGAAATAATGTATTTCATAAATCATAGAAAAAACATTTCATTGTCTTTGAGTATCCAATAATTCTTGAAATTAAATATCCTACTAATAAAGGGGCCACGCAAACCATGATACAACCCAGAACGTCCACATGAAGAAACAAACAAAGTCTAAAATACCTAAAACTAACCCTAACACTGCCATTCCAGTATTTTCGTCTCTACTTAATCCAAGCGCACCCAATATTATTGCTCCTATTCCAAAAATAATTCCACCACAAAATAAACCAATAATTCCACATACCAAAGCTGCTGTACCATAATTTTTTTCTCTCCCCATAGAGTACGACCTTTGATAAAGACGTGTTTGATATGGTTGTGGCTGTGGTTGTGGTAGTGGTTGTGCCACCGGTCGAGGCTGAGGCGGATTTACTTCTTTACGAACTTTGCCACAATTAGGACATGCATTCCAAGATTCTTCAATCTCCCCTCCACATTCCATACAGTATGGTGTCATGATATTATTTAATAATCTCAAAAATATAAGTATTTCATTTTTCTTTAATTAAGTGATAGATTAAAAATATTTATACCAACTTTAAAATAAATTTTTTTATATATTTGTACCCAGCTCTAAAGTTTTGTCTCTAAATTGAGAGTTACTGCTAATTTTACAATTTGGAGCGACTATAGCCCTTTCTAAAACGACATTGTCACCAATTTCACAATCATTACAGATTATACTTTCTGTAATAATACAGCCTGCTCCAATCTTTATATTATCCCATATGACACTTTTTTCAATCATAGTATCTTCCCCAATAATAACATTTTGTCCTATAGAGGAGAGTTCCTTTATTTTCACCCGATTTTCTAATTGAACAAATTCTCCAAAACAAGCTGGTTTATCGATTATTATATTTTGTCCAGCATTAATAACACCCATTACATAAACTCCGTCATATTCTACACCATTAGGCAAAATCGGCCATGCATGTTTTCGAAGCAAGTCCCAATTTAACCAAAGATATGTAGTAGAATTTCCAGCGTCCATCCAGTAATAATTTTTGACAAATCCATATAAATCATACTGGTTTTCAAGGAGATAAGGAAAAACTTCACTCCCAAAATCCATTAACTCTGTTTCATGAAGAATATTACCTATATCCTTATTAAAACAATAAATTCCTGTATTTATTATATTAGTGTGAAGAAAGAGATCAGCCCTTTGGGCCATACTTGACACATATAATTCCATAGGTGCGGGTTTTTCTAAAAAGAGATAAATTTTACGATTCTTATCTAAGAGTACTACGCCATATTGAGAAGTGTGACTTTCAACTGTTTTCATTGAAATTGTGGCTAACCCTTTTTTTTCTGAGTGAAAAGTCATAAATTCTTTCATTGGAAGGTTTGTGACAATATCTGCCATACTGACAACAACTTTTTCAGAATCAACACGATCTGTCAATAATCGATAAGCATCAGCTGTACCTTTGCTATCTTGAATTTCACATTCTAACTCGACATCTCCTAATTTATCAGGAGTCCAGGTTTTTTCTATATACTTCTTTAGAGTTTCTCCTTGATATGCTAAAGCAAGTACGATATGCTTTATATCTGCATATACTAAATGTGCAATAGCATAATCAACCATAGGAACATTAGTAACTTTTACCAAAGGTTTTGGAATTAAAGAGGTCAAAGGCATTAATCTTTTACCCTTACCGCCAGCCAGGATTATTGCAGACCATTCACGAGTCATTTTAAGCTAATTTTTAACTTGAGAAAGAAAAAACATGAATTCATCAAGAAAACACATTATATATAACATATTCAATAGATATAAATCTAATTTTATTTGATATAAAAAAGTTATTAATTTAGATAATAATGAGCTAAATCAGTTAATCATTTAGAATACTTTTCCAATGATTCTCTTATTTCTTTTGCTGCGATATGAGGTAATTTTCTTGCTACACGCATATCATCTGCCATTTCAGCACCTCCAATTGTCTCATGGGGAATAATATCCGCAAACAAATGAAAATTAGCATCATAACCATATGGACAACAATTAAATAAGATATTTCGGTTTCTATCAATTTCTATATCATCTAATGCTTGAAAAATTACTTTCAAAGAATATGCTAAATCTTCAATTTGATTAATCTTCAACTGGGAAAATCGTCTTATGTGCTCATTTGGATGGAATCTAATATGATAATTCCTTACTGGACTACCAGTGTTAAAAAAGGTCCAGAATTCAGTTTTCCGGATAATTCTATCTGTATCTCCGTGTGTTGTCTGGCAAAGATGACAATTATCCCCCATTTCCTTGAATGCTTCAAGATATCCCTCCAACCGTAGGCCATGACCGTCCATATTTAAATCTATATAAGTCTGACTATGAATCCGAGGTTGAGATCCACCGGCCTTCCTTCCTATGTTAAAAAATGGCATTACTGGGATATCATAATAGTCTTTTTCAATAGCTTCTTCAATACAGTAAAGAATAGCAGCTTTCATAGAAAGGAAAATTCCGGCTAAAGCCTCCTCAGGGATTAAATTAAAGCATAAAGAAGGGTAAAAATGTCTTGAGATTGTTACTAAATTAATTCCTCTGGAAAGCTTCAAATGAGAAGGTAAATTTTCCTTTACATACTTTTCGGTATCAGGATCTACTATTCGTGCCATTGAAGGATACCTGTTAATTAAAGTGAGCGCTTTATTTGCCTCTGGTATCTTTTCAATCCGATGTGGTTTCTCTGAAAAAGGTTTGTCTCTCCTAATTTCATCTTGTGTAATTATCATCGTATATACATCACCAATTGGTATTCCCCAATCGTCATATACTTGTTTTCCTTCTATAACAGAAGAAAAAACGTCCTTATGTTTTTTTAAAATTTCCTTTGAACAATCATAGAATTCTTTTTCTTCTTCTATTGTCTTGAAACCTTTAGGCCTTTCACCTCGAATTGGAGATATGTAAGAATAATGGCCATAATATCTTGCCTGCCCACTTCGAAGACCAAAACCCTCTGAAGTAATCTTTACTGTAGAAAGAGGATCCCATCGTTTAATTGGAATTTCATAAATATCCTTAAAATTCTCTGTGTTGATTATGCCCCACTCCATGAATTTTGGTTTGTATTCTTCATTATCGGAGTCTTCTTTTTTATCAGAAATGAAAATTACCTCCTTTTTTGATTCAAATTGAATTTTTTATTAGAGATCAATAATATTATGTTATTTATTTCATACTTAAATAACTAATTACTCATGGTAATAATTATTTTCTCATAACTATATCTTGTTTTCGCAACATTAAAAAGTTAGGCAGAGAAGTTTCAAACTTAAACTGAACTGTTATATTAATGAAGTAAAGCTAAAAAAAAGAAAATGAGGAATGGTTGGTCCCTTCTAACCTAAAAATCCATTTAAATATTAGTACTCGAGCCTCTTAATTATCTTGTAAGTTTTAAATTCTCGAACAGGTTCATTATTTTTATCCATTTTTTCAATAGGTACACGTACATAGTTCTTATCGTCGAGTTTCTCAACCTCGACTTCTTTATATCTTATTATTTCATTCGCCCTTTTTAATTCTTTTATTAAAAAATCTCTAACTGCACAACGGATTAGCTCAGATCGTGAAGGATATAAACCATCCTCTCCTATCAACCTCTTAATACTCTCTAGATAAGTTTCAGGTATATTAACAGTAACAATTTTCATACAATTTCTCCTCATTCAAAATCGAAATTCGGCATACTGACTAAAGCCTTTTTTAAATCAATCGCCTTAAACCACAATTTTTTTTATAATATCAAAGATGATATGATAATATATAAACATTTTTTTTTACCGCATTAATATATTTAAAGCAATACTATTTTGTCATGTTTTTACTATTCCAAAATGTTTATTAACACATTAATTTTTAAAACAGTGCTGTACTCCTCAAATTTAAGGGTGTTTTTGGGATTTATATACTGTATAAAAAATGTTTAATTTATTTCAAGGTTTTTTTGAATCATTTTAATTTAGATTTGAATTTGAATAAAAATTTTTTATTTATTTAAATAATCATAAATATTTTCTCAATTCAAATAGATGAATTGTTAAACAAAATTAGATATGGCCATAAATGATTCTTTATTTTTTTAATATTCTTCATCTAGGTTAACAACATTCAGAAAATCATTTCGACCTTTAGCCATACGTTTTATATTTTCAATGACTTCATCCCATCTTAACAAATCATTGAAAGGAGAATATCCCCTATGAGGGGAGAGTATTATATTATCAAGAGTATGAAAAGGAAAGTGAAATGGAAATTTTTTACCTTTTTCATCACTCTTAGGTGTATAATCATACCATACGTCAATGGCAGCGCCGGTTATAATTTTATTCTTTAATGAAACGTAAAGGCTCTCCTCATCTATAATGTCTCCACGAGCAATATTAACTACTAACCCATCATTTCCTAGAAGCTCTAACTCTTTTTTCTTAATTAATTTCCTCGTCATTGATGTCAATGGAACCCCAATGAATAAAATTTCAATATCCTTTAGAAATTCATGAAGCTGAGGAAACTCATATTTATTTACTTCTGTCGGTAAAGGGGAGAGTTGCTTCTTCCAGTGTTTTCTTAAAATTGAAAATTCAGTGTCAAATCCACTTAAAAATCGATGGATTTTCTGATTAATTGCTCCATATCCAAGAAATCCTACTCTTTTGAATCGCAATGGAATAGATATTGCATCACTATCACCAGTTCTCCATTTTCCCTCACACATCCATTCATGGTGAGGGATAGTTCTATTCATTAGAGTTAATAAAAGAGCTACAGCATGTTGAGCAACAAAATAGGAATTTCCATGTCCGTTAATAAGCAAAATTTCTCTTTCTTCATTTACTTCTCTAAACAAGTCTAACAAATGTTGAACTCCTGCTCCTGGGTTTATAAATAATTTCGCTTTAACAGCATTAGACAATATTTCTTTTGATGGACGCCACCCTATTAAGATATCAGCATTTGAGATTAGATCTGATAGATTTTTATCTGAGGTTTTAGTTCGAAACATAAGACTTACATTCTTAAAATCTTGTAATTTTTCTGAGATGTATATTCTTGCCGGATCGGGTATGGACGATGTAAAGCAAACAGTAATATTCTTTACTTGCTGATTTAGAAGATTATTTGATTTCTTCATAATTTTATACCTAATTAATTAAGTTTTTAGTAGAGAAAAATAATTTTTTCTTAATTTTCGATAAATAAGGGATTCAAATAAATTTTTATATGCATTTCGTTGCTATATTTATAAATACCTATTATACAAAATTAGATAATAAAGGTAAAAGAAGTGTCAGAACAGAAACTTTTTCAAGTGTTCCAAAATAAGCTGGAATTTGATCCTGAGGATTACTTAGTATCAAGTGATGAACATGAACTTACAGATTTTCAGAAAAAAGCTATTGAAAATGCAACTGCGATAATGAAAGACAATATTATTGGCGAAGTTAAATCATTCGGGGGTAACTTAAAGGTCAATGAGGAAAAATTTAAAGAACTTGAAAATAGAGCAAATGAAGAATTAGAGAACGATCAATATGATGATTTAAAGAAGGAATTGAAGAGTTACGTTAAAAAGTTGCGGGAACTAATTGAAAAGACATGTGCCGCGATAATACCTGTAAAAGAAATGCCTTGGGTAGATATTTTGTTTCGAACAGTCCCTCGTATAGTTTTTGATAAGAAAGTAGAGTTTTTAGATAATGCTATTGCATATTACGGGGAAATTAAGTGTGTTATCTCACGTTCTACTATCTTTGGTAAAATGAAGAGTGAAAAACCCTTATTTGCTCCAATAATGGGGACCGTTGATTTAGGAGGTTATAAACTCGATGAGGCTCAAAAGGGTCCTAAGTCTCAAATTTATTCTTATGTAGGTGCTATAATTGATTCCTTTGATTCCACATTAACAAGAAATCATCTTGCGAAATATCATGAAGCTTATCAAAGACATGGGGATCCTATTTGTGATTTTTTAATGAAGGATGATGGACTAATGAATTCAATGGAAAAAATCACTTCCGGTATTGAGTCAAATCGACTTTCTTCGGATATTGCAGTCTCTAGTATAGCAATACCTCAAATTGCTGATAAAACTACTTTATTAGTAGTTGTTGACGAAGGGAAAGATTCAAACCAATTTTCAAGATGTTTTGAAGCTTTATTAAGATTTTCTGCTGAAGGTTGTAATGTCCCTTCTACTGGCACACCTGCTCAACAACCACAAGCACCAAGACAACCTCAACCCCAACAACCTGGCACCGTAAGAACTCCAGGAGGTCAGGAACTTAAAGTGTGGTCTGCTGAAGAACTAGCATCAGAGGCTCAAAAAAGAATGGAATCTCAACCAGATGTACCTGAATGGACAGAAGAGGAATTAAATAAATTTTCTAGCGAACGTGGAACCGGTTTACCTGAGGGTATGGAAGTTTGGACTGAGGAAGATTTACAAGAATTAGCTCATAAAAGGCAGGGAGGTTTAGATATTCCTGAATGGGAACCTGATAAAGATATGAAAGAATGTGTAAAGTGCGGATATGCATTAAGACCCGTATGGAGTAAATGTCCTCATTGTGAAACACCTGTGGGTGCCAAAATTGAACCTGAACCAGGTGAGAAGCCGAGCTCAGACCAAAGTGAAGAATCAGAATCAGAGGATGAACCTGATGAGATCAAAGAAGAAATACCTGAAGAAATAGCTGAAGAAGAACCTGAAGAAAAAAAGGAAGAATAATTACTATTATATTTTTCTCGAATTTTTATAATTTTGTTCATTTATAAATAACAAAAGAGTTATTATCTTTTATAGGTTAAACCGAAAACTTTAAAAGTGTACAAAGTCTGCAAGATTCCAAACTTTTTTTAAATAGCTTTTATTTTCAACCTTATAGGAATTAAGAATTTCGGAAATTTAATTGTTACACAATATCTTTTTATTTAAGGGTAAACAAGATTTGGAGGATCTTAATATTTATTGTTACCCCAAAGAAATTATTAATGTAAACAATAAACTACTTGTTAATAATATCATAAAAGGGCATGATCAAGAAAAAATAAATGATAGAAAAGAATCAATTTCAAGCTGTAAAAATTTAAATCATTATAAAATTGATAAACCAGTTGCCCAATATATTAATGATTACAATATCTACACTTCTTGTATTGATGAGGATATTATCATAGGTTTAATCTTTGAAGATGATGATAACCCTTACGATTATAAAGATATTTTTGAAGAATTATTGTGTGAATCGCTGAACAACGGCAATAGATATTCGTTCGAGGAAGAGATGGAAATAGATAATTTATTAATCTCAATGTTCATTGATCTTCGAAGATATGGAGATGAAGTTGTAGAAAAAACTCCAGAAATAGAATTTTATTACCAGAGAGAGGCATTTTTTAAGGTATTCCTATTTGGAATTGATGAAGTTGGAAAAACAAGTTTTGTACGAAGGTTAAAAACTGGAGAATTCAATGATAATTATTTCACTCCAACAAGAAAGTTTAATATAGAATACATTCAAGAAGAAGAAAGAGGATTGCTGGCTGTATGGGATATGCCAGGGCAAGAACTTTTCAGATCAAAATGGCTTAAAGGGTTACAAGATTCTAATATTATTGTTTATATGATAGATATCGCAAATCAGAGAAGATTTAAAGAATCAAAGAAAGAAATATGGAAAATCTTGAATAATAATGAATTGAATGGCATTCCATTATTGATCTTGGGAAATAAAAGTGATATAATCAAATTTTCAGATGAAAATTATGAGACACAACTTCAGAATTTAAAAGAAGAAGTTTTTGATTATTTTGCCTTTGAAAAAGTGGAGAATAGGAATTGGAAATTCATTTTTACCTCAGTAAAAACCAATCACAACATTGAGAAAACAGTTCAAACGATCTTCGATTTGATATCAAATTATGAGCATATACAAAAATAAAGCGCTCTATTCTGGTAAATTTTGAACAAAAGTGACTTATTATTAAAATAACAAACTAACAATTATTAAATATAAGGCCTTTTTCATGATGTGATGGAGATGACGAGTACAGGATCTACGAGAATAGAAGGAAGAATTGTAGAAATACGAGATGGAGAGCGTAAAATAAGCCGTAGTTATACTTATGGCTATATGTCTTTACGAGTGTTAGTGGGGTTCGAGTACTATTCTGTGCTGGTGAACACTTCAAAACTGAACCAATACGGGTTCTTACCGAAAGTTGGGCAGTGGATTCGAGTAGAAGGGCGTCTATCACGCAACCAAGATGAGTTTTACGACACTTCCTTATCTCACGTAACCCTTTTCGAACATATTGAACCGCCAAAAAGGAAAAAATAATTGGCCCATTGTTCTAATTTACAGGCATGGGCAGAACATGATTATGAGACTCACCTTATAATGTGAAGATTCATAAAGGTTCAAGGGCCTCAGCGGAGAGGCTCAATAAGTATTAAGAATTTCTCATAATATAGCAATCATTTTTTGAAAAAACTTAATTAAGTTAACTATAAAATAATAAATATATTTTAGTAAGTTAATAACATAGGATTTATTTCATATATCAAGCTAACTGTATAAAAATAAAGGATTTCATTATATTTAACGCTTTGACTAATCCCACCATTATAAGCGGAGAGGATGTCGGCTTTGTTTTGATACTCTCTTATGATGTTGATCTTACAAACGATCTGGTATAGGAAATATTCTAATGCTTTAGATTAAGGTGTTTTATGAAAGATGTCGAAAAGGCTAAAAAAATCTTTACAAATAATGGTTGACGAGAAGACCGGGCAATTGTTTTTAGGAGATAAAAAGAAGGATTTAAAATTATTAATGCTACGACCTATTGATCTAATTGAGTTTACTGAATTTGCAGGTATGAATGCTGATGATATACTTATCTGGGTTGGTAAGTCATTAGGAAGAAGTTTTATGGAAAAGTTTTTCTACAGTAAAGACTGGGGGAGTGAGACTATGTCAACTAGAAAAGAAGTATTTCTAGGATCACTTGAAGCCTTAGGACTTATGGGATATGGACAAATAATAGGCAAATTTAGAAAAAACAATATCATAATTGAAGTGGAAGATTCAATTGCATGTGAGGAAACTGAAAACATTATGGCAAAAAATCTGTGCCTATTATACCTAGGAATCTTCAGTGGATTATTTGATGTTTTACAAATGGATGTTGAAGGAGAAGAAATCGGATGCGCCTTATTAGAACAAGAAAAATGTACCTTTAAATTTGATGTTATCGGTGGAGAACTGGAAGCTGGTTTAATTGATGATGAATCTGAAGAAAATGTTTCTGAGTTTTTATCTACTCTTTAAGACTCACAACTAACCTTGTAATCCACAAGAATTTAAATCATAATACATAAAATAATCTATTATATAGAGAATAAAAAAATAACAATTCAGAGAAAATAGAAAATGGGAAAAAAAGAAGTCGGTCAAGAGAACTCAGTCTTCGTAGGGCGTCGTCCTACGATGAATTATGTAATGGCAGTGATGATGATCTTGAATAAAGGAGAAGATTGTACCGTAAAGGCTCGCGGCAGAGCGATATCTCACGCCGTCGATATTTGTGAGATTTTAAAAAATCGCTTTTTGAAAGGAGTGGAATATAAAGAGATTCGCATTTCTACGGAGCAACTTAAGAGCGAGGATGGTCGGGAAAATAACGTAAGCTCAATGGAGATCGTTCTTTCGCCTCCGGAATAAAAAGAATCACATTTTTTTTTTTAAAAAAAATAAATAATAAAATAACTCTTCTTTAAGTTTGAATGTATTCACACCTTTTATTTCCCAATATCTCTTTAATTATTGTAGGGAGATATTGAATAAATTAAAAATATAATTATGTTCCCTAATGTAACAATGTCGACAGCAGGAGGGATAGGATCGTGATAGAAGGATGTGATTTGTCTATCGAGAATGTTATGAGGTTACCGTTCTTCAGCACAGACGATGATCCTGTACTTGAAGTGACCCTGTTCAAGACAAACAATCATATATTCAGAATTCGTACCGGAGATAAGACCTACTATCTGAAAACTCATACGAGGGATTGGTATTCTGAAAATGGGAAGGAAACGGGCCATGTGGTCTTGCGTGAGGCAACGGCCTGGCAAATCATCGAAAAAATCGGACTTGCGACGCCCAGAGTAATAGCTATTGATAATACTACTGACAATGTAATTGGAATACCTTTCATTATCACTGAGGAACTCCTCGGAGAATCTCTGACGGAGCTACTGACGAGGCTCTCCAGGGCCGATGCTTATAGTGCGATTCGCTGTGTTGGGGCATACTTAAAAAAGATGCATTCGATCAGCTTTGGGCACACAGGATACCTCCCTCCGCAGGAACCTGTAATAAACAGTCAATGGCACCATAGGATCTGGAGTTACCATGGCTTTCAGTCCTGGGCAGATAGAGAACAAGAGACTGCAAAGAAAGAGCTATCACATGGCAGCTTCTCTGACGTTCTCCGATACATCGATGAATGGCAACATAAGTTGAGGAAGGTTTACAAGCACCCGAGATTCGTTCACGGCGATTGTCGTGCTAATCAGTTCTATCTATTTCAAAGGGGACGCGAATGGAACGTTTCGGGTGTGTTGGATATGGAGGTAGCCTCTGCTGGTGACTGCGATGAGGATTTTATGAAGTTCTGTGCCGAGATGTCTAGACGATTTGATGTAGAAACGAAATGGTGGGAACCACTGTTCGATGGATATGAGGAGGAACCGGATTTTAACCTACTGAAACTGCGCTATTTGGCTTCTGGTCAATTGGAACTCAGTCCTTTCGCTTACAAAGAGGTCGCCGGGGTACGAGAGTTAGTTGTGCAGCACTTGCTCAGAGCGAAGAATTGGCTAGAACTTTTCGATCTCTCGAGTATCAAGGAGAAGTATAATAATTTGTATTCCTTGAGATTTATATATCCACTCTTTAAATAAAGATTTTTTAATTTTCATATCTTTCTCTTGAGGCTTTTCAATTCTTCGAAATCGACTTAGTTTTTATCTCTTATTTAATGGTTACACTATCGAGGTCATTTCTGATAAGTAGCCTTACATCACATTAGTAAACTTTCCGATGATCTTGAATTATTAAATTTATCCTGGTTGCTAGTTCTTAAAACAAATTACAGTGTGTAAAAGTATTATGATCCCCTATTGTTTATAGAAATGAAAGTGTGAAGTTTCACACTAAATCTAAATAATTAGATTGCTGATAATCTTTTTAAAAGTTAATCAGTAGCTTTTATTTTCATGGATTAATTATTACAAATATACTATAAAATTTGATTAAAAAGAATCAGATTAAAAAAATTAGAAAAAATGATGCAAAAATGAGTAGAAAAGCAAAAATTAAAATTGATGAATATAAAGGACCACTCGGAACTATAAAAGGATTTGAATTGACTACTGGGAAGATTTCTTTCGGTGATGAAACTGAATGGGAGCCTATGGGCCCACATCCTAAGCCACATATTCCTACTCTACGTTCTTGGTTTTTCAAATTAATGGATCGGTATAAACCTTTTTATATGCCTATCTGTGATATGTGCTGTTTGTGTACATATGGTAAGTGTAATCTTTCCAAGGGTAGAACTGGGGCGTGTGGAATAAACATGGAAACTCAACAGGCACGAATAGTAGAGATTGCATGCTGTATAGGCGCAGCCTGCCACTCTGCCCATGGTGATCATTTACTACATTGGTTAAAAGAGAAATACGGGAATGTACCTATTAATTTTGGTAATAATATCGCTGTAGAAATGCCACATACACGGTTAGTTGTAGGCATGAAACCAGAAACACTAGAAGACTTGGAGACAGCGATGGAATGGGTTCAATTTACAATTACGCACTTATTAGCAGCCGGACATACAGGACAAGAGAGCTCTTACTTAGATTATGAATCAAAAAGCTTTTTAGCAGGCTTAGCAGATTCAGTTGGCATGGAAATTTCTGATGCTGTTCAAATTGCAGCATACGGATTCCCTATGGGAGACCCTGATGTTCCTATTGTTGAACTTGGTATGGGAACGCTTGATACAAGTAAGGCAGTAATATTGATGATTGGACATAATGTTGCCCCTGGAGTCGAATTAGTTGATTATATAAGAGAAAAAGGTGTTGAGGATAAGGTTGATGTAGGTGCAATTTGTTGTACTGCCCATGATTTAACCAGGTATTATGATGGCGCTAAAATTGTTGGTTCAATGTCAAGACAGCTTCATGTTATTCGATCAGGAATACCAGATGTTGTTATGGTTGACGAACAATGCGTTAATCTTAGATCATTTGAACAAGCTCAATTAATTGGTGCCCCATTTATTGCTACAAATGAAAAGAATATGAGTGGACTACCTGATAGAACTTCCGATCCTGTTGATGAGATTGTTGATGATTTAGTGAGTGGAAAAGCACCAGGTGTTCTCATCTTAGATCCTATTAAAGCTGGAACAGTTGCTGCAGAAACTGCGATAAAAGTAAAGCCTATTAGAAACGCAAAAAGCGGAGTTCCTGATGAACAAGGTTGCATTGATATGGCAATGAATTGTA
>JAHLWJ010000473.1 GCA_019057975.1 Promethearchaeota archaeon
AAATCTACAATATTTATTGCTAAGATTCACATCGTGAAACTTCTGTTTCACGATAATTTAAGTTAATTTAAACTTGAATTCTATGCCAATGAATTAAGTTTTTGATTGAGTTCTTCAACGAACTCATCTATTTTCGACATTTTTATCTTAAAAAAACCTTTGAACGCTCGTTTTTTTATTACAGAACCTCCCTTCTGTTCGATTATGGTTTGCATTATTTCAAAGGTTTTCCCTACTGAAAATCTACATGTATTAAAGATTATGAAATTTTTACCATCAACATTTTGTGCGTGTTCGAAATATCCATTGAATATAGTAGCAGGACGGCCCCCGTGAGTAGGGAAACCTAAAATAATGAGAGCTCTAGAGCCAAGATCTTTAATATCCTCATTATACTTAAAACCTGAAAGGTCTCCCTTCATTACTTCATTTTGTTCTGAAAGAAAATCTCTCTTCTTCTTAGTATATTCAAAAAATTCGATACTTACATCAGATAAATTGAGTCCTTCTGCAATTTTTTCCGCAACTTTTTTAGTTCGGCCTCCCAACGAGAAGTATAATACCATTACTTTCATACATATCACAAATATATCATTTGTAATTACTTTTCTCTAATTGTCTTAAGTTTTTAAGTTTTAAGTTATCAAAAATGAGAAGAAAGTTATAAGATAGTTTTAAATAATTGTTAAGATCAATCCTAAAGTGTTATTATTAATAATAATTCAAAAAAAGTAAGATGTGATTATTATAGATTTTGTAAGCGAAATAGTTGAATTAAATGAGAATAAAGTAAATGAAATGGTTAAAGAAAGGCTCAAAAACAATGAGGATCCCCTTAAAATTATGGATGAAGTAAGGGAAGCTATGAAAATTATTGGGGATAAGTTCAGTAATAAAGAATATTTTCTTCCTGAGTTGATTATGTCGGGAGAAATTTTGACACAAATATTCGAAGAATTAGGCCCAAAACTGAAGGAAGCGCAAATGGGTGGAAAAAGGAAAGGAAAAGTGCTATTAGGAACAGTTTTTGGCGATATCCACGATATTGGAAAAGATGTAGTGAAGTTCATGTTGGATGCGAATGGATTTGAAGTAATGGATTTAGGAGTAGATGTTCCTGCAGATAAATTCATTAGTAGCTTGAAAGAGTTTAAACCTAATGTATTAGCTTTGAGTGGTTTCCTAACCCTAGCATATGATTCGATGAAAGAAATTATTGAAAAATTAAAAGTTGCGGGTTTAAGAGATGGAGTGAAAATTATGATTGGAGGAGGGACAGTTGATGAAAGAATTGTTGGATTTGTTGGAGCTGATGCGTACGGGGAAAGTGCTGTCGATGCTGTAAATATAGCAACTAAATGGACGGAGGCTTAAATAAAAATGGATACAGAACAAATTCTAAAAGAAAGGGTCCAAAGAGTAAGAGATGCTGTAGCGTTAAAAGAACCCGATCGAGTACCAATCACTCCATTTACCGACATATTTTTTGCTTCTCTCCAAGTAGGGATGACTCATAAAGAGGCGATGTACAAAGGTAGAAAATATGCTAAAGCTGCTCTCAAAGTGTATAGTAGATATGATTGGGATCTTTATCCGACTATCCTTTTTCCAGGAATGGGAAAATTAAATGATGGTTTAGGTGTCAGGGCTATGAAATGGCCGGGAGCAGCAAATCCAGAATTTCGTATAGGAGATAATCAACCCTATCAATATATAGAAAAACCATGGATGGAAGCAGAAGAATACGAGGAACTTTTAAAGGATCCTACTGGTTATTTACTTCGAACTGTAATACCAGCCCAAAATTCATCTCTAGAGCTTTTGAAAAATTTCCCTCGAGTATCAGACTTGGCCGTGATGTTTAATGGAGTAGGATTTTTCTTTTTTTTCATAAGCAAAGATGTAAAAAAATTGATTAAGAGATACAAGAAAACATTGAGAAGTATGATTGGCGGATTAATGGGAATGAAAAGTTACCCGAAAAAAATGAAAAAAATGGGAAATCCAGTAGCTGGCCAATTTGCTTTAGCACAAGCTCCATTTGACATGGTTTCGGATACATTCAGAGGTATGAGAGGGGCAATGTTAGATATGATCAGAAACCCTGAGGAATTAAAAACATTATGTGATAGATTAGTGCAGCCAACTTTGGAGGCTATGGATAATTCTCCTTTACTACTCGGGGATCCTGACGAAGATTCAATCGTGCTTTCTTTTATTCCCCTACATAGAGGTGCTGATGGATTTATGTCGAATGCTCAGTTTGAGGAGTTTTACTGGCCATCTTTAACAAAACTTATGGAAGGAATGATTAAAAAAGATATTATTCCAATGCCTTTCTTTGAAGGTAGATACTCAGATCGGCTAGAATATCTAGCCGAATTTGCGAAATCACATAAGGCGAAAGCTGTCTATTGGTTCCATGATACAGATTTAAGCAAGGTTAAGGAAATGATGGGTGATAATGTATGCATCAGAGGGAATGTACCTGCATCTCTATTAGTAGGAGGCCCTCCTAAGGCTGTTGAAGATTATGTTAAAAAAAGCATAGAAGACTGCATGGAAGGTGGAGGATATCTCGTTGATGGTGGAGTTTCAGGAATTCCGAATGAAGCAAGACACGAAAATGTGCAAGCTATGACCGATGCTGTTCATAAATATGGTGTGTATCGAAAATAATATTTACTTTTTTTTTTTCTTTTGACTAATTTTCTATTTTAGAACCTCAGAATTATTTTTTATTATCCTTAATTTAATAAATAAAACTCTTCTATCTTATTTGTTAAAAGTGAGGGATTTAGCAAAGTATAAGAAGATTTATCGTGAATTTGCTGCTGATGCAGATTTTATTAGTGAAATTATCATTAATTTAAATTTGGAAAAAGATTCCAAGATTTTAGATGTCGGAACAGGTATGGGGGCTATGTCAGTTTTACTCGCGCTTAATGGATTCCATATCTTAACTGGTGAACCAGAGATATATCCTGAAAGAGATGGAGAGGATCATCATGGACATCATCATGAAGATAATGATGAATTCCATCATGAGAAACATGTAGCCCACAAATGGGAGTCATTGAATGATTGGAGGATACCTGCAAAAAGCCTTGGCGTGGAAGATAAAATACAGTATCAAAACTTCGATGTTCAAAACCTTTCTTTTACTAGTCAATCATTTGATAGTATTTTCTTATACGACACATTTCAGCACATTAAAAATAGGGAAAAAGCTCTTAATGAATGTGTAAGAGTTGTCAAAAATGATGGTGTTATTGTTGTTGTTGAATGGACTAAAAAGCAAATTGAAGAAGATTTCAAAAAATATGGTTATAAAATTGAATATATAGATCCGAGAGATTTTAATAATCGAGAGGATATATTTATTGAGGAGTTTAATAGCAAAGCGGTAAATGTATTCCTAATCAGGCACTCAACTTAGAAAATGGTAATTCTTCAAAGATTAAATTAATCTCAATAATTTATTCGCAATCTCATTGAACTAGCAAATTTTCCTTGACTTCTCGAACCATAGATTGTCCATTTTTGTTGATTTGAGATATTATTTCTCTTAATATTTCGGTGATTTCTAAACCCTTCAATTCGCTGGAGACATAAAGCATTGAAAGCACTTCTTTAGTTAAAGTTGTTAGATTTTTTATGTCATTAACAGGAATTCTGATGCCTAGCGCTTTAATATCTAATTGTGTTTCTTTTTCTTGCTGTCTTATGGCAATTAAGAAATCATTTTTTCTGCCTTTCCATAATTCAGACACAGTTCTAATGGACATAATATATCTTTTCGTAGGACTTTTTATGC
>JAHLWJ010000474.1 GCA_019057975.1 Promethearchaeota archaeon
TCCAGATTCTACTGCTTCTCCAATTCTTTCCTTTGATATATCTATTGCCAAATCCGGAAATTGACTTTTAACCCCTCCTCCCGCTCCACAGCACCAAGCATGTTTCCGATTTCTTTTCATTTCAATTAATTCAACACCAGGGATTTTAGTAACCACTTCTCTCGGTATTTGGTATAAATCCATGTGTCGTCCTAAATGACAAGGATCATGATATGTAACTCTTAATTTCTCCCCCACTTCAGGTTTAAAGGGAACTTGCTCATTATTAAGTAGTTCAACTAAAACCTCTGTAATATGTTTAACTTCAAATGGTAATTTTTCTCCTAGTATTTCAGGATAATCTTTTTTTAAAGTTCTATAGCAGCCAGCACATGCTGTAAATACTGTTTTAGCCCCCATATTCTTTAATATGTCAATATTGTGCCTCATGAGTTCTTCTACCGATTCATAATCGCCTATACGAACCCCAATTGAACCACAACACCATTCTTCTTTCGATAAGGCAATTTCCATTCCCGCAGCAATAAGAATATTCATCATATTTTTCAATGTTTCTTGTTGTCTTAAAGGCATAGTGCACCCGGCAAAGAAGACTAATTCCCCTTTCTCTTTTATGTTTGGAAATTCTGAAGCCCATGCGAACTTTTTTCCCATATTCTCACCGTAAGGATTTCTCATAGAATCATCGTTCATATAATTAATCAAATCTCCGTGCCTATCAAGTGGGGCAAATCCCGCTTTCACTAAGTCTTTTCTTAAGGCATCCCATACTTTAACATGGTCAATCCAATTGCATGTTGGCAAAATAAGATTTTCATTGTGCGACATATGGCACACTTCAGTACAATTCCCACATTCTGAGCATTGATATACCCAATCCGCGAGTATTTTACTTAAAGGAATCTTTCCTTCTAAAAGACTTTTAAGAACATTCATTCGTCCCCTAGAGAAGTCAATTTCAAATCCTTGTTCTCCCTTTGCTTCTTTCACTGGACAAGTTAAATATCTTCCAACAACTGGTCTAATTGCATATCCGCAATCGCCACAATTCATGCAGGAAAATACTGCCTTCCATTCCTTTTTCAAATTTTCTAATTTAGACACGATTATCATCTCCCCAAAAATTGAATTTCCCTCGACTCAATATCATTTGTGGATCGAGAGTCTTTTTGATTGATTTCATTAGATTATAATATTCCTCAGAATAAGCATTAATATCTACCATTAAACGGGACATAAAGTCCCCCATCATATACCATTGGACTCCTTGTTTTGTAACTCTTTCTAGTAATGACTTCCATAGTTTAATATTAGTTTCTTTAATTATTTCATGAAGTTTTCCGTTATAAAATGCCCAAAAACTGGTAAATCCACATGTGATCTCAACATTATTCCCATCAATTAACAATATAGGTCCACTTCCAGCTATTGGGCGAATTTTAGTAATCTCTGATATTTTCTGCATATCTTCTGAGTGTTCCATATCCCATTGGTCAATATCATTTAATATTGAAGGATAGCTATGGATCGGAGCAAAGCATTCTGCTGTTAAAGCCTGCATTGAAGGATACATCCCCCATAAATTATGATAAAACTGCCAATGCCCTTGCTCTACATAATGCCATTTAGCAATATTTCCATCAGAAATTTCAGCTCCTAACAATTCGGTTTTATTATTCAACATAATTTCATCTAATTGCTTAACTTTCTCATTCAATTCTACTTCCGAATTAGCTTCAACAGTATAAAAAATAACACCTCTTTTTTTCTTTAAATGTTCCCACATTGGCATATAACCTTCCTGAGTTCCCACCCTTACAAGTAAATCCATAATGTACATTAAATCATATACATCAATTCCTTTTTGCCTTACTTCTGACATTATTTTAGCTGAAACTTCTCGTTCCTTCCGTGGTAGTTGAAATGTCTTATAAGCAGCAAATTCAGGTTTTGGAAAAATCTGTAGTGATACTTTTGTTTTTACACCAAAAATTCCATTATCACCACAAAAAAGCCCCGCTAAATCAGGTCCATTACCAAATCTATTAAATGGCTGTTTTGAAAAGCGATTAGCCTGAGATCCTGTTTCAATAATATCTCCAGTAGGTAAAACGACTTCTAAAGAGACTAATTGATTTGTACATGCGCCATATTTAGCACAGCCACCTCCACCTACCGAGTGATGGGAGATACCACCCCCAATTGATGCAGACATTCCAGATCCTGGTCCCATACATCCAGTGTAAAGTCCATAATGACATAGATACTCATTTAATTTTGCCCAAGAAATCCCTGCTTCAACAGTGACAATAAGGTTTTCTTCATCCAAATTTAAGATATTATTCATTCTTTTCAAATCCAGTACAATCCCGTTATCTCCAATAGGTTTACTCCCCCCAAACTCACAAATACCAGCCCCTCGTGGGATGATGGCGATATTTCCATCATTAGCAACCTTAAGGATTTCCGAAATTTCTTTAGCGTCCTTTGGTCTAATAACAATATCAGGTACTCCCTGTAATGCCACATCTACATTTCGGGAATAAGCGTGGCGTACATAAAGATCATTAGAGATGAATTGTTTTGACACAATTCTTTCTAATTTTTGATATAAATTTGACATCTTCTTAATACCATCACTAATCATTTTAAAATAATTTATAATAGAAACGATAAACTACTTAAAGTTAATCAATTTAAAAAAATCGTTAGAATTTATAGGATTAAAAATTAAAATGATGGAAGTTTGCGATGTATTATAGGGGATATGTACTAATTAGATTGAGAGTAATTGGGACTGAGTGGGACGTTGTTAAAAAACTTACGGGATTAAAATCCACAGAACCAGATGAAGATTGGAAAATAACATATGCAACTCCTATATATGGTGGATGGGATGTAATGATAGAATGTACATTCAGTAAACTGAAAGATTTAGATAAAATAGTAACTTTTTGTAGAATAGATAAAGACTTATCATTGTGGATTGAAGAAACAACCACATTGATGGGATCAAAAAAAGATTTTGTTGAATAAACTTATTTATAATATGTAATGTCAGTTATATGAAAAAGTCTACAGTTATTAGTATTATATCCATTGTTTTAATAATTCCAATATTATTTGGTGTTTACACCGAAAACTTTATAGTTAGAGATGCTGATTTATATACAATTCTATTATTAATTCTGGGCTTTTCTCTGCTTCTATTCATTGGTAAGATTATTAATTATTTTGGTTTTAATAATTATGATATTGAATTAATGAGAAGGCATGATGTTATCAATGCTTTCATAAATAACAATAGAATTGTTTTATGGATCTTCTTTCCAATTACTATGATAATGGAGGAATTAATTTTTAGGTATTACTTAATAAGTTTTCTAACTACAACATTACAGTTAAAGATAATCTTAAGCATTTTAATATCAAGTATGGCATTCTCACTTTACCATATCCATACATGGTTTTCTTATAAAAGCCAAACAATTCTGCTAATAAATCTTAGCTACACTTTATTATTAGGGTTATACCTTGGTTATCTATTCTTCACGTTAGGATTTATTGTCTGTATTTTAATTCACTACTTAATTGCACTCTACCTGTACTATAATCTTTATAGAAAGAACTTCAGAAAGATTTAAGAATTATGTAAAAGAGAAAATATAATAAAGATTAAGCTACATTTTTCTTAGTGCTTTTTTATCTACTTTACCGATTGTAGTTAGTGGTAATTCTTTTAGTATTTCGATGACTTTTGGCACTTTATATTTTGCTAAATTTTCTTGAGCGTATTTAAATATATCTGCTTT
>JAHLWJ010000475.1 GCA_019057975.1 Promethearchaeota archaeon
CAAAACTTAAAACATTATTCTTATCAAATACACTTACCAATGCTCTTTCGATTTTTTTCATGACGTAAAGTAACCATTTTATTCGTTCTTAAGTGATTAGTAACAATGATCTTAACAAACTAAAGTTTGTTATAGTTAAAAATTATTTAATAGATTATAGATAAATTGGAATTTTCTAAAAGGTAGACAAAAAAGTCTAATATTTTCCAATTAGATCATGAGGGGCGGTCTCGCGTTGACCTACAACAGAGACGATCCCTAGTGTTACTTTCTTCATATCATTAATAGATCCAGCACCAGCATAAATCATTCCATTTGCTAAACCTTCTTTTAAAGTTGCTAATACCCCTAAAACATCTCCTACATAAGGGACATAATTAGATACACCTTCTGTTAGCATTTTTGACCCCTCAACGTATCTATCCGAAATATACCCTGAAGTCCTCGCTTCTTTTGATCCCATACCTCTATAAACTTTTACTTTTCTCCCAGCGATAGTATCTATAAAACCGGGAGATTCTTCAGTACCTGCAAATAAATGTCCAGACATCATTAAATCAGCACCCGCTGCAAAAGCTTTTGGTAAATCACCTGGATTCTTAAATCCCCCATCTGCAATTAATGATAGGTGGAGATTATAATCTTGGATAGCATCAGCTACTTGAGCTGTTGCAAAAAGGGTTGGAGCACCTACACCTGTTTGTAGCGAAGTTGTACAAATCGAACCTGAACCCATTCCTACTTTTAATCCAATAAATCTCTCTTCTACAAAATCGACTTTTGTCATTAAATATTCTGCTGCTTGATAGGTACCTATATTACCTAGTACAAAATCAGAATCTAAAAATTTCATTAATTTTACTGTACCCTCAATATCATCTTTCTTGAAAAAATCAGCTACATCAATAAAGAAAATATCAACATAATTGTCTATTTCTTTCAATAAATCTTGGGAATGGGACGATTCTGGAAATCTAGGAGATAAAGCCATTCCACATAATAAGTGCCCCTCTTCATCTTTAGAAGCTAACGGAAATTCTGGGGCTAAATCCTTTTTTGTAATTAATCCTTTTAAAAAACCGTCTTCATCTATAATGGGTAATTTTTCTTTGCGGGAATCATATAGAATTTTCAGTGCCTCTTCTCGCGATGCACCTGGTTTAATAGAAATCACTTCTTTAGTCATGTAGTCTTTTATAGCTCCATTTTTTATATCTGGTTCAAAGAAAGGAATATCTCTTTTAGTAAATATTCCACATACCTTCTTTTCATCGTTTGTTACTACAATACCGCTTATGTTATAATTTTCCATCATAAATTTCGCTTTTGCGACCTTTGCATTTGGTTTAATAGTTGCTACGTCATCAATAACAAAGGACCTAGCCCTCTTGACGATCCTACACATTTCCAATTGCCTTTCATAAGAACAGTTCCGGTGTAAAACGCCAAGACCCCCATTTAAAGCCATACTAATTGCCATATTTTCCTCAGTAACAGTATCCATCGCAGATGATATTATAGGAAGATTAAGATTATACTTTCCTAATTTGGAAGATAAATCAACTTGGCTTGGAGAAAAATCCGTAAAGCCAGGTAGTATTAAAACATCATCAAATGTCGCTATAAGCTCATTTGAGTGAACTTTTTTTCTGTAATATCCTGTCATCTAAAAATCACCGACTTCGAGAGATTTTACTATTTAATTGAAGAATTCTCGAATTAAAAAGTAAAAAATTTTGAATTTTATTATTAAAGAAAATTTAGTTTATAAAATTTTGTGTGTTTTGATTTTAACTAAAAAAAAGGAAAAGGAAAAAAAAGGGTTATATAGGTATATCTTTTTTATTGAAAACAAGGAGGCTTGCTACTATTAATCCAGCATTTATATAGCCTAAAACAATAATATCTCGAAGATAAAGGGGAAAGTCCGAGTGGACCAAGTATTCGGTAGGATTAAAATAGTAGAATACTGAAATATATTTTACCCCTTGAACTGATTCATCCATGTAAATATAAAATTCACCAAGAAAGAACATTAGAAATAAAACTACAACACCTAATGCCATTGATTTTCTTGTAGTAAGAAAAATAGTTGAAAATAGTTTTGCAAACATTGCTAGTGCCCCCAAGAAAAGTACGACGTTTAGATACGTCAACCATAATCTATCGAAATATAGTCCCTCTTCATGAAATGTTGAAGAAAATGCCATACCCCCCATCGTTATAAGAAAGAAAATTCCCATTGTAGCTACAATGAAAATGTAAAGGAATGAAATTTTACACCCTAAGAAGTTGTATCGAGTGATAGGCTTAGAAAGTGAGAGATCAATGGTTTTTTCCTCAACTTCTTGAGACAATAGACCACTTGCCATGTACACAATATAAATGCCTGCGTATAACCATATAAAGGATAACATTTCTAAACTCCAATATCCATAGGGATTAGTAAAAATTTCGATATCTCCAAAAAAGTCAAACATTCCTTCCGGAAAAGCGTCAAGAAAGTCTTGCATTGCTTCGAGATCTATATCTCCAACCAAAATTATGACAAAGTAACTTAGTAATCCGATAATTCCTCCCAAAATTAATATTATGTATTTCTTTGTCAGTAAATATTCTTTTAAACTCATCATAAATTGTCTCATCTAGGATTCCACCTCCTTAATTTTCATAGGTTTGTTTTCTTGAGATGAGGTTACCTCATAGTATTTCAAAAATATATCCTCCAATGCTGGACTTGTAATATCAGTATCAACAATTTCAGCTTCAGAAAGTAAATGAAGAATTTTAGAGAGTTCCTTTCGAGATACCAAAAATGATGCATGGGTATCATTTAAAATGACCTTTTCTACTATTTCACTTGGAAGCTTGTTTGAAAACTCCTTTAAGCCATTTGCAGATGCGAATTCAACTTTAATCTCTTTCATTGCCATACGCTTTAATTGTTTGATCGTTGCTACTTCAACTATTGTTCCCTCACGAATGATCCCAACACGATGAGCAACTTTCTCTACTTCACCTAACAAATGGGAGCTCAGTAAAACTGTAGAACCAGTTAGTTTTTGTTGGTTATGGAGAAGATTATAGAATTCAGCTGTGATAAGGGGATCTAAGCCTGAAGTTGGTTCATCAAGTATAAGTAGATCTACTTCAGGGGCAAGAGCAAGAACTATTCCAATTTTCTGTTTATTACCTTTACTAAGCTCTTTAACTTTCCTATCAAGTTCTAATCCAAAAATATTCGCTAATTCTTCTACACGACGATCTGGAATATGATTTTGATATAATCCAAGGAGATATTCTATATTTCGTCGAGCAGATTTTTCTTGAAACAACCCTAACTCCCCAGGTAGATAAGCAACACGTTGACGTATTGCTATTGAGTCGAGATGAACATCCAGATTAAAGATTTTCGCTTCCCCGGATGTTTTTCGGATAAGATCTAAGAATACTCGAATTGTTGTAGTCTTCCCGGCACCATTAGGTCCAAGTAATCCAAAGATTTCTCCTTTATAAATCTCTAAGTTTAAATTCTCGATTCCTCTACTTTTTCCATAATATTTTGTTAATTCTTTTGTTTGAATTATTAATTCTTTGGACAATTTTTTTAACACCACTTATTTAGATATTTTATTTCTATATCTATTTTTTTTTTTTTATTTGTTTGTTTTTTAAACTTCAAAAACTATGAAACCATAATTAATAAATGACCCTACCTATTTAAATGTTCTTTCACATCCCTCGAATTATGAAAAAATATAAATTCATGTTTAACTATTATATTACTTTGAAGATG